>JAFGAQ010000412.1 GCA_016933595.1 Opitutales bacterium
AGTTCCCGATAGGTATCTCCCTCTGACAGGACAAAGGCCATGAGGTGTTGCATGTAGTTTGCCGACTGGTATCGGAATGCATCCCAAACGTGTGGGCGCGCCCCTTCGGGCTCCCCCGTAGTGGTCAGGTCGTAGGCGGCGGTGCCATGGACGTGTCCGGACAGCCCGCCTGAGAGCACGGAACCATACATTTGGGCCCGGGCGAAGTAGTTGTCGCGTGGCGAATCCGCGTGTGGGCGCTCGCCTCCCGGTTTATTGATCTCGTGATGCCATCCGGTATAATACGGTTCGAAGTTGATCGCCGGGTAGGCCGGTTCAAGCCGGAACAGGGCTTCCAGAGCCGATGCCACGCGATGATCGCGTGGCTTGTTTCCCACACTGTGCATGGTGAGCCATGGAACCTGTTGATCGTGCCCGAACTGAAGGTGGGTGGAGTCGTTGATGAGGACGGTCACTGGTTGCCCGAAGGGCGGTGGTCCATAGGTCTGCAGATGATAGGTCAGTGCATCGTTGAATTGCCCTGCCGTGAGGCTGAAGTCTTCGGGAATCCAGTCGAGGTGAATACCGCTGAACACCAGGTTGTGTGCACCATAGCGGGCAATCAGATATTGAAAAAAGCGCGCATAAGATGTGCGGAAATCGAAGTAGGCGGCCCATGATGGACCGACATCGCGACGCACCGTTTCGATGAGTGGCACAAATCCCTGTTCCGACAGAAAGTCCATTTTCTGGTCGAGACTACGAAAGTAAGCCGGGTTGATCCGGTCAAAATCGGATACTCCCTTGTGCTCCTGCGACATCGCGAATGGAAGGTTACCATATTCGTCCCGCATGTTTTTCGCGGTGAAGGTTCCCCAGTAGCTTAGGCCTCCCGAAGCATCCTGCCCGAGCCCTTCAGCCACATCATATCCGAATTTTTCCCATGCGTTGCGGAGATAGATCCCGTCTTCGTTGGCGTGGGTGCTTGGATTGAGGTCGGAATCCCAGTTGGGAAAACACGAAATCATGCTGACAGAGTTGAATCCCTGACGCTTCCGGTAAAGGACGGCGTCCTCGAACCCCATACCGGGGGCCGGTTCGTAGTCGTTTGGTGAAGCCGCGTTGCGAAAGGGGAGGCGCCAAGTGGAACCAGCGAGCCAAGTGTCCCCCAGCATGAAAAACGGGGTGCCGTCCGCGTATTCGAGCGCGTGTCCGTTTGCTGAGGAACGGATGAAGCCGTGACGCACCGGGTTCTCCCATTTTTCCTGAGAGGACCATTCGGTGGCCCGGATGGCATCGGTGTGGCCGTTGAGTCCCGTGTCATCCGCCTGGTTTGAACCGCTGGTCCATGTCCAGATTCCGGGAGCGGTGGTTACCAGACGGATCTTGAAGGTCCGGCCCCCGTCCCAAAATCCGTAGACCCGTTTGGAGAAACCGGGGCCCTCCCACTGGACCCAGCAGAGGACATCCGTATAGGGATTGGCGTAGTCCTTGTCGGCTTCCAGCCGGAGTTCGATCAGGTCCCAAGTTCGGGCTGAGTGGGAATCGGCGGAGTTGGGGTTTGTTTCCGAAGCGGATGCAACGGGTAGGGTCATCAACAAACCGAAAAGAGTTGCTGGAAAAAAGGTGCGAAGTTTCATCATGGAAAGCGTCGAAAAGGGGTTAATGTGTTGCAATATAGCAGAGAGGTAACCCCGTGCAACATTGGGACTCCTTAAAATAATGTGAAAGGACGATCCAAAGGATCGCAAGCTTCCCGAATTTGCGGCCTGCGGAGGAGCCGATACGGGCATTTATGGAGGTGACGAGTTCCATTTCATGTCTTTTTCGCAGGATACTGCAATCTTGTCGGTTTGGGGATTCGACCCGGTACGAGGTGGACTTGGTATCCGGTGTGGATCCTTTCTTTACAGACGATCCAAAAATGGATTGGATTTGTGTCGGAATACTAAGCGTAACCCCACCCTTAATCCATGGAACCAACGATTCGCAAAGAGAAGCCCGAAGACTATCGGAAGGTTGAAGAAATCACCCGCAAAGCCTTTTGGAACCTGCATTTTCCGGGATGTGACGAACACTATCTCGTGCACATTATGCGGAATCATCCGGACTTTCTTCCCGAGCTGGATTTCGTGCTGGAAAAAGACGGTGAGGTGATCGGAAATATCATGTATACCAAGTCCAGCCTGACCGGTGAGGATGGCAGTCGTCATGGTATCCTGACCTTTGGGCCGGTTTGCATTGTTCCCGAGCACCAGCGCAGGGGCTATGGGCGGCAATTAATCCTGCATTCGGTTGAAGTGGCCCGCTCGATGGGCCATGCTGCGATTGTCATCTACGGCAACCCCAACAACTACGTGAATCTGGGATTCAAGAGCTGCAAACGTTACAACATTTGCAACGCCGCCGGGGCTTTCCCATCCGCTCTGATGGCGATAGAGCTGCAAGAGGGTATTCTGCGATCCTATGGTCCCGGTAAGCTGAAATACGCTGAAAGTCCGGTCTATGCCTTGGATCCAAAGGATGCCGAAGCATATGATGCGGGTCTCGAGCCTATGGAGAAGACGGAACTCCCTGGGCAGGAAGTTTTTTTTATCATGGTGCAATCCACCATG
>JAFGAQ010000413.1 GCA_016933595.1 Opitutales bacterium
AAGATCCCATGATCAAGGGTGTGCGGATCGATCCGCACCTTACCCCCGGTCATGATTCCCAAATCGGCCAATTGATCGTCGATGAAGCAACGGGCATCCAGCGTATGGACGCCAATGCTTTCCATCTCGGCGATCACGGCACCGTAGATGGTTTCCGCATTGCGTTGTTTGAGGTTGCGCAGTATCCGGAAGGCCTTGAAATCCGGGTGAAGTCCCTTGAAAAGGCGGCCGGGCCTGACCTGACCCACCATGATCGCGTAGCGGCAGCCCATCGACTCCATCGCGCGGAGCATCCGGCCGAGTTGGCCCACCTTGATCAGGGTGCGATGTTCCTTTGGAAAGGATTCGATCAAATCCGGAGCGGTTTCACCGTCCAGTGCCACCAGTCGGAGCGGTATTCCATGCTGGCGCATGCGCCCAACCATGAGCGAAGGGTAGAATCCCCGTCCGGCCAGGATTCCCACCGGAAGGGCGGGATCGTAGTCGAGTGGAAGAAAACGCGACAGGCTCATGGCTCAGATGGCGGGCGATGATCAGCGAACGACCAGATTCAGAATCTTTCCCGGGACAAAGATGATTTTGACGATGGTTTTGCCTTCCAGGTGCGGCTTCATCCGGTCCTGAGCGAACGCCACTGCTTTGACCTCTTCCTCAGCGGCACCCGGCGCGAATTCAGCTTCGCCCCGGACCTTTCCGTTGACTTGGAAGATGATCTTTTCCGAGCGGTTTTGGATCTTGGCCGGATCGGCGACTGGCCATGGTGCGTATGCCACTGAAGGAGCCTCACCGAGGAGTTCCCAAAGCTCCTCCGCCATATGGGGCGCGAAAGGAGCCAGCATTTGAACCAAAGCCTTGGCGGTGCTCCGGGCAATGGAAGGAGCCTTCTGGAGTGTGTTCACCAGAATCATGAGCTGGGAGATGGCCGTGTTGTAGCTCAGGGAGTCGATGTCGGAAGTGACCTTTTGGATTGACTGATGCAACAGCGACTCGATGTCCGGCTGCTCTTCGGATTGAGCCTGAATGGATGGGCTGAGATTGCCATCGCGATCGATGAACAGGCGCCAGACCTTGCGAAGAAAACGGTGGGGGCCCTCGATGCCGCGGCTGCTCCATGGTTTCATGTCGGCCAGCGGCCCCATGAACATTTCGTAGACGCGCAGCGAATCCGCGCCGTAGGAGCGGATGTAGTCGTCCGGGTTGACGACATTGCCCCGGCTTTTGCTCATCTTGAAAGCGCGGGCGTCGACGCGAATGCCGGGTTTCCCTTTGAACATGTAGACATCGCCCTTCGCATCCCGCGATTTCTCGACTTCATCCTCGTTAAGCTTACGGGTGGACCCATCCCAGTGATCCGGGTCATCGATGGCATCCAAAGAGACCTCCTGTCCGTTCTTGTCGAGGAAGAGGGTGTATTCGAGTTCGCCGAGGATGATGCCCTGGTGGAAAAGCCTTGCGAATGGCTCAGGGGTGGAAACCACACCGATTTCGTGGAGGAAGATGTGCCAGAAGCGTGCGTAGAGCAGGTGAAGCACCGCGTGTTCGGCACCGCCGATGTAGAAATCGGGAACCTGCCAGTAGCGTTCCTTTGCCGGGTCGATCAGGGCATCGGGATTCAGTGGGTCGCAATAGCGGAGGTAATACCAGCAAGATCCGGCCCACTGCGGCATTGTATTGGTTTCCCTGCTGCCGGCATGCCAGTCTGCTCCCTCAGGTTTGGGACCGGTGCCCGGGGTGGTTTCTCCCGTGCGGATGTTGATCCAGACCGACACCCACTCTGTTGCGTTGGCGAGCGGGCTTTGAGCGTCTCCTGACGGCTTGTAGTCCTTGACATCAGGCAGACAGAGCGGAAGTTGCGCAGGTGTCAGCGGGATCGCGAACCAGTGTTTTCCGTTTTCATCGCAATAGGTCACCGGGTCGGGCGGCAGCCCGTCCGCAATGGGTCCTTTTGCGTTTTTCGCGGACCTGTAAGCGGTTTCGTCCACCCAAATGATCGGGAACGGTTCGCCCCAGTAGCGTTGGCGCGAGAAAAGCCAGTCACGGAGGCGGAAGTTGACCGTTTCGCGACCTTTGCCATGGGTTGCCAGATCGGAAACGATCTTCTTTTTCCCCTCGGCAACTGGAAGTCCATTGTAGGACTCCGAGTTCACCATGAACCCATCTCCGGTGTAAGGAAGCGCGGCCTCATCGGATCCATCCGCCGAAGTGGAGATCACCCGAATGATGGGAATCTCGAACTTGCGGGCAAACTCGTAGTCGCGGATATCGTGCGCCGGTACCGCCATGATTGCCCCGGTTCCATAACCAGTGAGAACGTAATCGGCGATCCAGACCGGAATGCGCATTCCGTTGACCGGATTGATTGCGAATGCTCCGGTGAATACCCCGGTTTTGTCTTTGGCCAGATCGGTGCGGTCCAAGTCGCTCTTGCGCGCGGCTGCCTGAACGTAAGCATCCACATCCGCCTTTTTGTTGGCCGTGGTGATCGTTGCGACCAGCGGATGTTCCGGTGCGAGCACCACGTAGGTGGCCCCGAAAAGCGTATCCGGACGGGTCGTGAATACTTCAAAAGTGAGATCCGAATCCGCCACTGCAAATTCCAGGGTCGCGCCGGTGGAGCGCCCGATCCAATTGGTTTGCTGGGCCTTTGTGGATTCGGGCCAGTTGACCTTTGAAAGCCCTGCCAGAAGCTTGTCCGCATAGGCGGTTATCCGCAGCACCCATTGGCGCAGGGCGCGCCGCTCCACTGGGAATCCGCCCACCTCGCTTTTGCCATCAATTACCTCTTCATTTGCTAGGACGGTTCCGAGCTGCGGACACCAGTTGACGGGCCGTTCATCGACATAGGCGAGCCCGTGTTTGAAGAGCTGAAGGAAGATCCACTGGGTCCACTTGAAGTAGTGCGGATCGGTGGTATTGATCTCGCGACTCCAGTCGATTGCGACTCCCAGGCGCTTGATTTGGGCGCGGAACTGATCGATGTTTTTATGGGTGGTCTGGGCCGGATGGGTTCCGGTCTTGATCGCATACTGTTCGGCCGGGAGCCCGAACGCATCCCATCCCATCGGGTGGAGCACATTGTAGCCTTGGGCGCGGCGCGCCCGGTCGAGGATGTCGGATGCGGTGTAGTTTTCGGTATGACCGGCATGGAGGCCTGCTCCGGATGGATAGGGAAACATGTCGAGCAGGTAGAACTTCGGTTTCGAAGGGTCTTCAGTGACCTCGAACACGCGGTTCTGTTCCCAGTAGCTCTGCCATTTTGGTTCAATGGCCGAGAAGTTGTAGTCCGGATTTCGGGACGCCATCGTCTTTGCGAATTGGAAGTTATGAAACTGAAAAGAATCCCGCATGAGACGCCAAGGAGCGGCATGGGTCAAGCCGTAATCCCTCAGATGATCG
>JAFGAQ010000414.1 GCA_016933595.1 Opitutales bacterium
GCGTTGGATGCGGCCAGGGCAATCGGGTGGCGGTTGTGAGTGCCCCCGGTGAAGATGGTGTTCCCGCTCGGATGGCTGTCGTCTCCGAATTGCCATGTCCCGCCATCGATCCGGTCAAGGTAGCGCGCTCTTCCGGCAATTGCACTGAGGGGCATGCCGCCTCCAACGATTTTGCCGTAGGTCACAAGGTCGGCTTGAATTCCGAACCAATGCTGGGATCCGCCCGGGTGGATGCGGAACCCGTTGATCATCTCGTCAAAGATGAGAAGGATGCCGAGTTCTTCGGTCACGCGGCGCAGGTGCCGCAGGAAGCGGTGGGGTTGGTATCCCGGCCTGCGGCTTTGGACCGGCTCGACCATGATTGCGGCGATCTCGTGCTGGCGTTCCCTGAGGATTTCGAATACCTCATCGCTCCCGTAGTCGAGCAGGATCACGTTGTCTGCCAGATTGTAGGGAATCCCGGGCGACAAAGGAATGGTGTGTCCCTCCTCCTCCATGACGAGGACTTCGCTTCCGATTCCGTGGTAGGCTCCTTTGAATTGTGCGATGATCGCCTTACCTGTAGCCGCGCGGGCGAGGCGCTGGGCCAGGAGGACGGCAGCGGATCCGGTGACGGAGAGTGCAACCCGCTCGGCTCCGGTCAGGAGGCGGATCTTGCGGGCAACTTCACCGGCGAGGTCCGACTGTGGCCCAAGGGCGAGGGATCGGTCGATCTGGGAGTGCAGGGCCTTCTGAACGAAATCGGGTTGATGTCCAAAAAAATGGACGCCCATTCCAAGGGCGATATCGATGTAGGCGTTGCCATCCAGATCCCAGATGCGGCAGCCTTCTGAGCGGTCGCAGACGATGGGGTATTTGAGTTCCTTGAGGGTTTGCTTGAACTGGAGATTGTGTTTCCAGTCTGCCAGATCCTGACGGTAGCGCTGGGTGAATTGCTTGGAGCGGGAGGTCTTGCGGTTGAGGCGCTCGATGAGTCGGTCAAGGTAGGTCTGTTGATCCGGAGTGAGGTTGGCTTCCGGATGGATGTCCACCCCCGAAAAGTTGGCCCGCATCACGGAGTCTACTTTTGCCGGACCACTGCATTCGCGTGTGCATGGGGTCGAGCCGTTTCCCATCTGATCGGAGTGCCCGGTTTTGGCGGTCAGATAATCCCGCATCAGCTTGAGGTGCTCGCGCATGACGGCGTCGAGCGATGCATCGCCAGCCGGGAAGTTTCCCGATGCGGAAACCGGGGATACGATGCGAGCCGGAGAAAGGGTAGCCGGGGCTGGGGCGGCACTGTGGATGATGGTCTCAATCGGGATGGCCGGAGCGGCTGGTTTGCCGTGCTCCAAAAGGTAGTCAACGAGGGGCCCGATGCGATGAAGGGATTGGTAGAAGGCCTTCATCGAGATCGTGACATAGAAGGATTTCTCGACGTTACGCCCGATGCGGACGAACATCAGGGAGTCGATTCCCATCTCCAGAAGGTTGGAGTCATCCTCAAGATCGGAGGCGTCAATTCCGCTGATGTCGGAAATGATCTGGAGCACCTGCGCACGAATGGAGTCGCGGTTTAACATGGTATTGGAAAGGTTTGAATCCGGGGTTGCCGGTGCGTTTCCGGTCGCTTCGGTCTCAAGTCTGGCTGGGCCGTGTTGGGCCGGGGTATCTGGCGGGGTGGTGATATGGGTTTCAGGGAAAGGAAACCAGTGGCGTTTGCGCTGAAAAGGATAGCCCGGGAAAGGAGCCATTGGGGTTTTGTCCGCAGGATGAAGCGTGTTCCAGTCGATGCGGAAGCCGAGCGTCCACATCTTGCCGGCAGCATCGAGGATGGATGGCCAATCGGCTTGTCCGCGCCTCAGGCTACAGGCCCAGGTTGCTTCGGATCGGACGGACTCGCGGATGTCGCGAAAGCAGAGGTCGAGTCCGAGAAGGGTTGGTTCCGGGCCGATCTCCAGCAGCAGGTCGGGCCGGCTGGCGTGTAGGGTGGTCATGCTCGCGCAGAAGCGCACGCTTTGCCGGAGATGCCTGACCCAGTAGTCTGCGGAAGCCATGGTTTCATCGCCAGCTATGCCGGAGACATTTGAGATGACCGGAATGGTTGGCGGGTGAAAGGTCACCTTTTCCGCCACCTTCTTGAAGTTATCGAGAATGCACTCGGTCAGGGGCGAATGAAATGCGTGGGATATCCGCATTGGTGCGGTTCTCCATCCAATCCGGTCAAACTCCGCCGAAAGCGATTGTATGGCCTCCTGCGCTCCCGAGAGGAGAATGATCCCGGGTCCGTTCACAGCTGCGATCGAGACTTCATTTTCGTGCGGTTTCAGGTGAGGAACAATATCATCCTCCTCGGCAAACACCGTGAGCATTTGCCCTGTCGGCGACTTATCCTGCATGAGTTGTCCCCTCGCGAGAACCAGGCGGAGGGCGTCTTCCAATGAAAAAACGCCGGCGATGCAGGCGGCGGCGTATTCGCCTATGCTGTGGCCGATGACGGTGGAGGGTTTAATGCCGCACTCCTGCCAAAAGCGGGCCAGGGCGTATTCGATGATGAAAATCCCGAGCTGGGTGAACACGGTTTGGTCGAGCTCACAATCCGTATTCGGGCGATTGCCCAACGCGTCGAAAAGGTTCGTTGTGGAAGGATCGGATGGTGCAGCTTCGGGTGGGGTTTCGTGTTGTTGAAAAATAACCTCCCGGATGTCCCTTCCGAGAAGGGGAATGAGAAAGTCTGCGCAGGTATCGATGTTGGCGCGGAAGGAAGGATGGAAATCGTACAGCGCCCTTCCCATGCCCGGGTATTGAGATCCCTGGCCTGTGAATACAAAGGCGGCGGTTGGGCGATCTTTGGCACGGGCAGTCGAGGCCCCTCGGGCTTTTCCTTTTGAGGCAAATTTGGAGAGCAGTGCTTTTAGGTCGTTCGGGCTGGAAACGGAGGCGGCAAAACGCTCCCTGAAGGGTGTCCTGCCGATGCGCGAGGTTTTGCACAGGGAAGCGAGATTGGTTTCCTCTCCGATAGATTCTGCTATGCGGGTCGCGTAGGCTTTGAGCGCATCCGGAGTCTTTGCGCTCAGCACGAAAAGATCTGCTGCCGGGGATGTTTGGACATGTTGTGCCGCATCCATCGCTGGTGCCTCAGCGAGGATCACGTGGGCGTTGGTGCCCGCAAATCCGAATCCGCTTATCCCTGCGATGCGCCGGCGTTCAGGCGAAGGTTTCCATGGGCTTGCTGCCGTGTTGACGCGGATGGGGATCGTGTCCCATGCAATGTTGGGGTTGGGTTTCGAGAAGTGAAGGTGGGGCGGAATGAGGTTTTTCCGGAGGGATTGGACCACTTTTATGGTGCTTGCCATACCGGCCGCAGCCTCGAGGTGTCCCAGATTGGTTTTCACCGAGCCCACAAGCAGCGGACGATCGGGAGTGCGGCCGTCTTTGTATACTTCGCCGAGCGCATGGATCTCAATCGGATCGCCGAGTGGGGTGGCGGTTCCATGGGCCTCCACGTAATCGACATCCGCAGGGTTGATGCCCGCATTTTCAAGCGCTTTCCGGATGACCCGCTGCTGGGCGGAGCCGTTAGGCACGGTCAACCCTCCGCTTGCACCATCCTGATTGACTGCTGAACCGAGAATCAAAGCGTGAATGGTGTTCCCGTCGGTCTGTGCATCTGACAGGCGCTTGAGCAGGAACATACCCGCACCTTCGCCTCTGGAGTATCCTTGCGCTGCAGCGTCAAAGGTGTGGCACAAGCCATCCGGGGAGAGAAGCCCTGATTTTGAGAAATTGATACTGAGTTGCGGCCCGAGGATCAGGTTGGCTCCGCCCGCGAAGGCGGCATTGCATTCATTTCTCCGGAGCGCACTGCAGGCGAGATGCATGGCAACAAGAGAAGAGGAGCACGCGGTGTCCACAACCATGGACGGACCGTTGATCCGCATCAGATACGAGATGCGCCCCGCCGCAGGGCTTTGGGTTGCGCCTGTTCCGAAATAGGGATCGATAGCGGATTGGTTAGTGGAATCAAAGAGCTTGAGTGCGTAGTCGATCCCACTGAGTCCCACAAACACTCCCACGTCGTGATTCTCGATGCGGGAGTGGGGGATGTTGGCGTCCTCCATGGCTTCCCACGCCATTTCGAGGAGTAAGCGGTGCTGTGGGTCGAGGCTCCGTGCTTCGGCGGGTGATATCCCAAAGAACGCTTCATCAAAATGGTCCGGTTGGTCGATGCACGCGGCAAACGGGCTCGACATCATTCCGGGTGCTTCCGGATCGGCGGAGGTTAAGGCATCGACGTTCCATCGGTCGGATGGAATCTTCGCGATGCCGCAACGGCCCTCGCGCAATAAACTCCAGTAGGCCTCGGGTGAAACCGAATCCCCCGGGAAACGACAGGCCATTCCCACGATGGCAATCGGCTCCTGCTGCGCCTGAATCAGTTTGCGGTTTTGTTCCTTGAGGCGGCGAATCTCATCGAGGGCCTTGGCCATCAATGCCTTGGTGTCCTGCACGGCGGGTTTGGATGGCTCAGGAGAAGCTTTCATGAAAGGGGGTCGAAGCGTGCGTCGAGGTCGAGGTAAGATGGGTAGGCCGGGATGTTGCTCAGATCGGCTTCCATTCGCAGCACTCCGTTGTCGCTGGATCTGTCTTCGAAGCCGGAGAATTTGTAGGTAATATACATCATGCGGTTGCGGTCGGTCTCTTTGAAGTCGGCGAACAGACGGGTTCCGTGTCTTCTCGCCTCATTGCGGAGGAAGGTGATCATCGCCCCGCCTACTCCGCGGCTCATGACCCTGCAGGACATCAGCAGGAGGCGGATGTCCCAGCCGGCGGGGTCTAGTTCTACGAGAACGAGTCCGATCGTTCCATAAGAACCGTAGCGGTCGGTGAGGCTTGCGACGAGCAGCCGGTGCTTCGGGGAAAGGAGAAGTGTGCTGAGATCTTCGTAGGCGTAGGTGATTCCGGTGGTGTTGAGCTGGTGTGTCCGCTGTGTAAGCTCCTCGGCGCGCTGAAGATCACGGGTTTCCGCAGGACGGATTTCGAGCTTCATATCCAGGGTTTGGAGAAAGGCTTCACCCGGTCCCTTGAAACCCTTTTCCTCGGCATTCCTTTTGGCGTCGGATTGATACATGAGCCGCCTCAGCTTCGACTCGTCCGTAATGAAGCGGGGAATGAATGCTTCATCCGCTAATAGTTCCGGGAGGTCGGTCGGGTCGAAGGTCCGGACTTCCGGCATCTGGAATCGGACTTCATCGCGCTCGAATGGCTGATCGTCGATAAAGGCGAATGAATCGGTGGAGATATTGAGATTTTTGGCGATGCGGGCGATGGACCCGGTCTTGGATTCCCAATGGATCTCCGGGTAGAGGAAAAAGTCGCCGATCCCGAACTCCTGAATCATGGCCCATGCATCGTCAAAGGTGTTGCGGCTCGCAACGGATTGGAGGATTCCCCGTTCATCCAATGTCCGGAGGGTCGTCAGAATATGAGGGTTGAGGACCGGATCGTCACCTTCGGACAGGGTTCCGTCCCAGATGGTGTTGTCGAGGTCCCAGACCACACACTTGATTTTTGGGGCGTCGGAAGCCTTGGCTTGCATAACAATAGGACTAATACAGTGGAAAAGTGAGACAGAGAAAGCTATTGAGCGGCAGGGGTTCTCATGCGCTTGAGCGCCTTCCTGTTCTCTATGTAGCCGTTCTTAGCGATCATGATCTGCTGCATCTGATTGCTGCCCTCGATGATCTCCGCGATCCTCGCATCACGGAAATACCGTTGAACCGGATAGTCCGGCCCGCAACCGTTTGCGCCGTGAATTTGAACCGCATCACTTGCGGCCTTCGAGGCGACTATTGAAGAGAAGTATTTCGCGGTGGTGGTCTCTGTGATCGAAGCCGGATCCCGCTGATCCCTCAGGTAGGCACATCTCCAGGCCAGCGCGCGTGCCGCCTTCAGGTGAGTGATCATGTTGGCCAGCATCTCCAGGATCAATTGGTGGTCCCGAAGCGGCCGGTCGAACTGATGGCGGTTCTGCGCATAATGAAGCGAGCTGTCGACGCACGCCTGGGTGAGCCCAACACACGCCCAGGCTACGCAATAGCGGCCAAAGTCGAGTGAGTTTGCGGCAACGTGTGAGAATCCCGCGCCCCTTGGTCCAATTTGGTGGTCCGCGGAGACTCGTACCCCATCGAGATGCAGTTCCCCGATCATCGCGGACCGGAATCCGAGCATTCCTCTGATTGGCTTGATCGACAATCCGGGAGTATCGCGTGGTATCAAAAATGCGCTCGGCTGACCCTCATCCTGAGCGATGACGAGAAATAGATCCGCCATCCGGGCAAATGAAATCCATTTTTTCCGGCCTTTGAGGACGTAACCGCCTTCCACTGGTGTCGCCTGCGTTTTGACGTTACGGGCATCGCTTCCGATGTCGGGTTCGGTAAGGGCGAATGCCCCGAGGGCTTCCCCTTTGGCCATTCGGGGAAGGTAGTGGTTGCGCAAAGGATCTGACGCGAATCGTTGGATGGCCTCCACGCACATTCCGTGAACGGTCAAGTCGCTGACGACTGAGACGCTGGCCTTTCCCATTTCCTCCATTAGAATCCCCAGGGTGACGTTATCCATTCCGGAACCTCCGAATTGGGTAGCAAGTCCAGGCGTGAGGATTCCCTCGGATCCGAGAGCGGAAAACACCGCTCGGGGGATTTCCTCATTGGCGTCCCATTCATCGGCATGTGGGTTGATGTTCCGGTCGATATAGTCCCGGATCACAGACTGACGGTCTTTTTGTTCAGGGGTGTAGTCGACGAACATGGCTGAAGGGTGTTTTGGCGCTGGTTCCGGGGGGGGGCGGTTTCAGGCCGCCTTGGAGGAAAGGAGCGTAACAATCGCATCAACGGAGCGGAAATTCCGGAGGTTGAGCTCCTCGTTGCTGAACTTGCACTGGAACTCCTTTTCAAGAAAGAGGACAAGCTGCATCGCCATGAGCGAATTTACCAAACCCAGCTCGAAGATGTTGTCGGAGTCTTCGAAGTCGTCGTCCTGAACGAACGAGGTGAGAAAGGAGCGGACCTTGGATGCGATGGATGTCGGGTTCATAAGTCGAATTTGGCTCAGACGTTTAGGGTTGGGTAGGGATAAAATCCTTGACCGGATTTCCGGCCGAGAAGCCCCGCGTCGACCATTTTTCGAAGGAGGGGGCATGGCCGGAACTTCGGGTCGTTGTAGCTTTCATACAAGACCTCAAGGGAGAACAGGATCGTATCGACTCCAATCAGGTCGATGGTTTCCAGTGGACCCATCTTATGGCCAAAACAGGATTTGAAGATCCTGTCGATATCGGCGGGTACCGAAACCTGATCCTGAACCAGAAATGCAGCCTCGTTTACGGTGAGCATCAGCACCCGGTTGGAGACAAAGCCGGGCATGTCCTGGACCACCACACACTTTTTGCCCATCGAGCGCAGGAAATCCTTGGCAATTGCCAAGGTGGATTCGCTGGTGTGATAGCCACGGATGACCTCGACCAATGGCTTCATCGGGACCGGGTTCATGAAGTGCATCCCCACCACGCGGTCCGGCCGCGAAGTGATGCCGCCGACTTTGGTGATCGAAATGGCTGAGGTGTTGACCGCGAATACGCAGTGGTCGGGTGCAATCGGGTCGATGGTTTCGTAGACCGGCTTTTTGATGTCCCATTTCTCGGTGACGTTTTCAACAATGAAGTCCGAATGGGACAGCGCTTTGAAGTCGAGAGTGAAGTTGATCCGGGAAACAACCTCATCGGGATCCTTTGGTTCGAGCCCAGGATAGAGGAGGGGGCTCATTCTAAGGTTGTTATGGATCTCCTTGCGGGCCCGGTTCAAAGCATCGTCGGAACGATCGATGAGGACGACGTTCATCCCGTAATATGCCAATGCTTGGGCTACTCCGCTGCCCATGACTCCTGCTCCAATTACTCCAGTATTGCGCACCATAAGGGGGTCTTTCTTTTTGGGGGTCCAGATCTTTAAGTAGTTCAATATCCGGACGCAGGTCAAAACAAAAAACAGAAATGGCATGGAAAAACCCATGAACGTAACTCTTGCGGACCACCAATCATTCGCTGAGGCGCCAGGGGGTGCCAGGCGTCATGCTTAAGGCCCGAAACCGGAACGCAGCTTCAGCTGACGGGAGTCGGGTTTTCCTGGGGTTGACATTTCTCGCGAACGTGCTCGATGAAGGCGTCGCGATAGTCCTGGATGATCGCGTCTTCACGCGACTGAAGGTCGGTTGTTTTGTACCGTTCCTGGAGGGCTGTGACGGTGCCGATGTATTTCTCGGGACGGGTTCCCTGGCAGTAGGTTTTGAGGTAAACCTTGCCGTTGGTTCCGAGCTTAGGTTTGAGAATGAGGTAGATCGGAAGGTTGGCAAAGGGATCTTCGGAATTCGTTTCGGAATGCGAGGTGGGCTTGATTTGGCGGATGATGTGCTTCCCGGCGTTGAACTCTTTTGCGAAAATTTTCCGCTGGTTGCGGATGTTGAAGTCGTCGAGTGTCCCGCCGCGTTCAAAGTGAAGGGCGAAAACCCGTCCGGTCGCGTAGGTCAATGCTCCGATCAGGATGGCCATGGTGCCCGCCCCGGCCAATGAGCCGAAGCCGGGAATGCATTTTGCGAGACTGCCGAGACCACCAACCGCCCAGGTCGAAATGCCGGGACTTTTGAGCAGCGGGATAATGACCTTCCGTAAGGTCCTTCTGTCGGATTCAATATGGTATTCCTTGGCAAGGCTCTGGACCAGCGTGATTTGAATGGTGATAAGAGCGCCCAGATCGAGAAGCGGAATCGGAACCAATCCGGCACCCATCGCAAAGGCCACGTTCTTCTCGATGATCTGACGCGCAGCGGGTTTTTTGATCGATGACATGGATCCGGAGTTGAGAAGATGTTCGGGGAAAAGAAAAGCTCTCCGATCCCGGAGAGCTTTTCAAGAATGAAATACGACCCGTGGCTCACGGTGTCGGAATGGGCTGTATCAGCGTTTGGAGTCCAGCCGCTTGTCCTGAGCGAGGAGAACCACAATGCCGACAATCGGGGTGAGGACAATGCTCACCCAGAAGTTGCCCCAGAAGCCGAATTTCAGGTCGCGTCCAAAGTAGGCAAGCAACCAGCAAAACAGGATGTAGGGCACAAGAACCAGAATGCCGGGTGTCATGTCCGGGCTCCCTTACTTGGCTGGTGCTTTGGCTGCTTTCGCGTCTGCATCTTTGAGTTCAGAAGCGACTTTTTTGCCTTCGTTGAACTGCTTGATGTAGAATTCCTTCATGGTTTCAGGCTTGAAGTCAAGAAGGGTGCCGCCGCTTTCAAAATGCATGATGAAGACCTTGCCGGTAGCGTAGGTGATTGCGCCGACCACCACGGGAAGCGAAATCGTTCCCGCGAAGGTCCCGACTCCGGGAATAAGTTTAACAAGGCTTCCAAGCAGCATGGTTGTTCCCGGAGCGATACCGAGAGAGCCAATGAGTGTGGTGAGAATTGACTTCGTCCTGTTTTCTGCGAACGGGACTTCGTAGATCTTGGCCATGTCGCGGAGCATCTTGATTTGGACTCCGATCACCGCCGCAAGATCCGCGAACGGAACGGGAATAAGGCTGCCGCCCATGCTCCAGAGGACGAAGCGACGGGTGAGCTTGGTGGCCTGTTGCTCAGGAGTGAGGACTTCAATGGCTTCCTGTTCGGGAGCTTGCTCGGAGGATTCGGTCTTAGCAGTCGTCATGGTTATCAGATATAGTTGGATAATACTGGCCCGGAATCATCGATGGTTCCGTTCTAAAGCCATGGACAATAACTAGCCAATACGCAGTGAATGTCAATCGATTTGCCCCAATTATCTCATTGCATTGCAACAAGATGTGAGACCACAAATAGAAAGTATGGTGGTCTTTTTGCCCTCGGGTTCAGTCTGTGTTTGAACAGCAGTCTGAGGCAGACTGAAGGATGTGGTTGTCGATGATGGACTTAATACCGCTTGCATTCGGTGCCATATAGAAATGATCCCCTTCGAAGGAAGAGTGGAATACCGGTCCCCGCGTGTGCCGTTTCCAGTTGTCGAGGCCCTGTGGCTGGATCCAGGGATCCTGTATTCCGTTGAGGGTGATGATGGGAACGCTCAGCAGAGGTTTCTGAGCGTAGCGGTAGGCATGCATCAGGGTGAAATCCGCCCTCAGCGATGGAAGGACGATCCGGAGTAGGTCGGGGTTGTCGAGCAAGGCGGACGGAATGGCGTTGTATCGTCGGCCGACCTCAGCGAGAAAAGCGTCGTCGGTCATGGATCCAACCGGCAGTTCATCGTGTTTCCAGTCGGGTGCGAGTCGTCCGCTCAAGAAAAGGTGATTGGGCTGCGGAATCGAGGTGCCTCGAATCCTGTGGGTCAGTTCGAAGGCGGCCAGTGCCCCCATGCTGTGTCCAAAAAGCGAGTAGGATCCGCGACTCAGAATATCGGATGTGTCACCCAGAATGGACTGGATGAGAGCGTCCATTTGAGTCGAGGGGTCTTCAGCTATTCTGGATTCCCGTCCGGGATATTGGATGAGGATAACCTCGATGTCCTCGTCCTTCCAAAGTCTCGGCATGAAATGGTAGAATGATGCACCGGATCCAGCGTGTGGAAAGCAAAACAGCCGATGGGAGGGAGCCTCTTTGCGGAATGGGCAGATCATGCAGGCGGGGAGCTTCGAAGGGAGTTGGGCAAGCCGGCCGTCCCTGTCTTTGGGGTTGAGTCGGCTCTGATTCGATAGCAAGCCCTCGGCGCTGGGAAGCGACATGAAGGAAGTGACCAGCTTCCATCCAGGTGGAGGAGGGGTGCCTTCCTTCCAGAACGAACGGTTACCCGAGGCGTTTTCGCAGATGGCGTATCGATTGGCATCCAATGGGTGTTGGTTCATCTTGGGAGAGGTATAAGTGCAACTGGCATTCGGGGTGAGTCGGGTCGGGAATAGTTTGTTGGTCTGATTGTGCCTCAGATTACTCAGACTGAGGTAGCCTGTATCCATGGGAGAAAAAATTCGAGCAAAAACGAAAAAGTACGGTTGACTCATTCCCGGGTCGGAGAATAAATACAAACAACTGGACCACCAACCTCCGCTTTGGTAGTGAAGTGCATGAAACATGGTAGCTTTTATGCTCGGACGGATCCCTGATCCAATGTCAGGGATGTGAAGCCGGGGGTGAGGTGGTTTCCGGAGAATACCCACCCCGAAACCGGATAGCCATGAGTGAATCTTCTTCCGAACCGCGTCTGTCGATTGTCTACGGACCCGAAATTCAGCCCAATCTGGAGTCCATCCGGACGCTCGCAGAGCTCATCTTGCACGCAGCGGAAAGCTCGCCGGACGTTTATGCGGCTTTTGTGGATCACAGTGGCAAGGAAACCCGATTGACCTACCAGGTGCTGGTTGACGAGGCGATGAGGGTGCTGGGCGGGTTACAGGCCGAAGGCCTCAAAGCCGGGGATGCCGTGATTTTCCAGTTGGATCACACCCGGGAGATCATCACGGCTTTCTGGGCTTGTATTCTTGGAGGCATTGTCCCGGTGCCGGTGGTGACGGCGAATCGTTATGAAAAGGGGAATGCGCATGTGGCCAAATTGTTGGGTGCGAGAGAGATGTTGGGTCAGTGTCCGCTCTTGGTTTCGGATGAGTTGGTGGAGGCGATCCGGGAGATGGATCCGGGCGTGAATGGCAATGCAGGGGTGCGGGTGATCGGATACGGAGGGGTGGCTTCCTGCGGGGAGAATGGGTCAATTCACCCAGCGGATCCGGAGGACGTAGGCGTGATTTTCCTGACCTCCGGAAGCACGGGACTGCCGAAAGGTGTGCCGTTGCGGCACCGCAATATGCTTACAATGATCCGCGGTACCATACAAATGAATGGATTCAACTCCGGGGATTGTGCGTTGAACTGGATGTCGCTGGACCATGCCGGGTCGCTGGTTTTCCTCGGCGCGTTACCAGCTTACTTGGGTGCCCCGCAGGTGCATATTCCGATACGCTACATTCTACAGGACCCATTCCGTTGGTTTGACCTCATCGAGGAACACAGGGGATCCATCTCATGGGCGCCGAACTTTGTTTACGGACTGTTTTTGGAAAAGGCAGATCAATTCAGGGAACGTCATTGGGATCTTTCGAGCATGAGGTTCATGGTTAACTCGGGGGAAGCCGTTGTGTCCCGGACCGCCAAGGCATTTCTAGAACTCGCCAAACCAACCGGTCTCCCGTCAACTGCCATGCGTCCTGCGTTTGGGATGGTGGAGACGTGCAGCGGGATTGTCTGGTCCTCCGGTTTAACGGCTGAGAGCCTAACGGGGGATGAGTCTTTTGTTTGCCTCGGGCCGTGCAATCCGGGTGCTGCCATGCGCATCGTGGATGAGGCAGGCAAGTTGGTTCCGGAAGGGGTCCAAGGGCAGTTTCAGTTGAAGGGGAAGGCCGTATTCAGCGGATACTACAATAACCCGACCGCGAATGAAGGGCTATTCACCGAAGATGGATGGATGAACACGGGCGATTTGGCCTACATTCAGGACGGCGAGTTGTACATTACCGGGCGTTTCAAGGATGTGATCATTGTCAATGGATTGAACTTTTTCAGCCATGAAATCGAAGGGGTTGTAGAATCGGTGGAGGGGGTATCCCCAAGCTATGCTGCAGCAGTGGGAATCCGGCCGGAGCAATCGCAGACCGATAAGCTCGTGATCTTCATCCACACGGATGAGATGGATGCGAATGTCCGTCAGGAAATGGCGCGAAAAATCCGAGCCAAGGTGAATCGAGCGATCGGGCTGGATTCCCATGCGATCGTGTGGCTGCGCAGGGAGGATTTCCCAAAAACCGCGATTGGCAAGATCCAGCGGCGGCAGTTGCGGGAGCAATACCTCAAGGGGGCGTTGCCCTGCGAAGTGTTGTTTGAGAACAAGCAGAACCGGAGGAAGAAGCGCGAAATCCGGCGGGTGTCCTCCGCCAGGGAGCTGGCTCCGGCAATTGCGGCGATCTGGCAGGATGCGCTGGAAGTGGATCATGTGGGATACGATGAAACCTTTTTCGAGCTGGGTGGGCATTCGCTTCTCGTCATTGAAGTCCAGCAGAAACTACAGGAACTCATTGGACGCGATATTCCGATAACCGAGCTTTTCAACCATGCCACTGTCCGTGCCCTGGCGGGGCATTTTGCAAAGGATTTCGAGGAGATCGCGCTACCCTCCGGAGATGCGGGACGGGCGCGGGATCTGTCGGCGTCGGCGATTGCGGTGATCGGGGTGGCCTGCCGATTCCCCGGTGCGCCCGACAAGGACAGCTTCTGGAAGGTTCTGGAAGAAGGGCGGGAGACCATCACATTTTTCACAAGGGAGGAAGCCCTCCGGCAAGGGATCGACGCCGTATGGATGGACCTACCAAATCACGTGAAGGCTGCACCGATGCTTGAGGGGATCGAGGATTTTGATGCCGGTTTTTTCAAATACTCCCGCAAAGAAGCCCGAATGATTGACCCGCAGCAGCGGATCTTTTTGGAAACGGCATGGAACGCCTTTGAGGATGCCGGGTACAATCCCAGAACCTATCCTGGCCGGATCGGAGTTTATGCGTCGGCGGGCATGAACAGTTACTTGCCGAATAACCTTTTCGCGAACGATGCATTCATGCTCGGTGAGAATGGGGGAAAGGTGCTGGCGGTGGACTCGATGGGTGGGTTCAACCTGATGATCACCAATGACAAGGACTACATGCCGACCCGGGTGGCCTACAAGCTGAACCTCAAAGGGCCCAGCGTGAATGTGCAGTCCGCATGTTCGAGCACACTCCTGGGAATCCATGAGGCGGTGAAGGCGCTGCAGCAAGGGGATTGCAGCATGGCACTTGCCGGAGGATGCTCGATCAAGCTACCGCAATTTGCGGGGCACCATTTCATGGAGGGCATGCTCAATTCGCCGGATGGTCATTGCCGGGCCTATGACGCAGGAGCCGCCGGAACGATCTTCGGAAACGGATCCGGCGCGGTGGTTCTGAAGCGCCTCGAAGATGCGCAGGCGGATGGAGACCACATTTATGCGGTGATCCGGGGAAGCGGATGCGCGAATGACGGAGGCGAGAAGGTTGGATATACGGCGCCGAGCGAGCAAGGTGAGATGAATGCGGTTCTGG
The DNA here is from genome assembly GCA_016933595.1 of Opitutales bacterium. GTDB lineage: Bacteria > Verrucomicrobiota > Verrucomicrobiia > Opitutales > JAFGAQ01 > JAFGAQ01. The sequence continues at coordinate 14,154 of JAFGAQ010000414.1, forward strand.
AGGCGGTCCGCAGGTCCGGGGTTTCTCCGGACACGATCACTTTTGTGGAAGGGCACGGAACCGGCACCCCACTGGGGGATCCAATCGAAGTGGAGGCGCTGACCAAGGCATTCAGGACGGGCAGCTCCCGGACGGGATACTGTGCATTGGGATCGGTCAAGACCAATGTCGGGCACCTCCAGATTGCATCGGGAATTGTTGGGTTTATCAAAACGGTGCTGGCGTTGCACCACCGCAAGATTCCGGCCACACTGCACTACGAAACCCCGAACCCGCGGATTGATTTCGGGAAGTCCCCGTTTTACGTCAATGCGTCGACCATCCCTTGGGACGTGCCCGAGGGTCAGCCGCGAAGGGCTGGGGTAAACTCGCTAGGAATCGGTGGTGCCAATGTGCACATCATCCTTGAGGAAGCACCGGCCCGGGCGGCTCCGGTTGAAACCGTTTCGCCCGCATGCCATGTGTTGCCGCTTTCGGCCCGCAATCCGAAGGCCTTGGCTGAGCTCGCGTTTGCCTGGGAGCGTGCTTTGACAGATGAGGTCGATGCTTCCGCAGTGGCATATACCGCGCAGGTTGGACGTGAGCATCATCCTTGCCGCTTGGCCGTGACTGGCTCGGATGTGAAGAGCTGGATCGGCAAGCTTACCTCTTGGCGTGGTAATGGGGAATCGGTTGATTGGCCGGAGGCCCCAGGGATTTCGCCCGATGGGGGAATCGTATTTTTGTTCACCGGGCAGGGATCACAGTTTCCGGGAGCCGGGAAAGGATTGTATCAGCAGTATCCGTTATTCCGCGAGGTAATGGATGCGTGCAATGAAATCCTGAAGGCTCACCTTGAGGTACCCCTTCTGGATGTGCTTTTTGCGGATGACAAGGATCTGGCTGCGAGGATTCATGACACGGCCTACACCCAACCTGCTCTGTTCGCTCTCGAGTATGCGTCCGCTCGCTTGTGGCAGTCCTTTGGATTCGAACCCACGGTTTTGATCGGGCACAGCATTGGCGAATACCCGGCTGCGTGTCTGGCTGGGGTGTTTTCGTTGGAAGACGGGTTGAAGTTGGTCGCTGCGCGTGGTCGCTTGATGCAGCAGCTTCCCCGTGAGGGAGGCATGCTGGCCGTGCAGGTGGACGAGGCGACTGCGCTGTCCTGGCTGAAGGCGGCGGGAGATCGGGTCGCGGTGGCTGGGTACAATGGTGAGCGCAGCCTGGTGCTTTCCGGTGACAAGATCCAGTTGGATGTGGTTGCCCGTTTGGCGACTGAAGGTGGCGTGCGGCACAAGTGGCTTGAAGTATCCCATGCATTCCATTCACCGCTGATGGAGCCGATGCTGGACGATTTTGCAAAGGTGGTCCGGAGTGTTTCTCTGGATGAACCTGGCATTCCCATGGTTTCCAATGTGGATGGGGTGCTCGATAGCCGGATGTTTGCGGATCCGGAATACTGGGTGCGCCAGATCCGGAGTCCGGTGCGCTACGCTCAAGGGATCGAGAGCTTGGTTGCCAGTAAACCATCATGGTTTGTCGAAATGGGCCCACAGCCGGTTCTGTGTGGATTGTCCAAGGGGTATTTTCCGGATGATTCGACGCTTTGGTTACCGTCGATGCGGGGGCCGGAAGAAACGGCCGAGCGATTTGCGCGGAGCCTCGCGGAAGCTTGGGAAGCCGGATACCCTGTGAATTGGGAGAAGGGGAACTCGGGTTTGCTCAAGCGCCGTTTACCGCTGCCACTCTACCCATGGCAAAGGGAGAGGCTGTGGATTGATCCTTCCCCGAAAGCGGATGAGTCCGATCCGGGTCTACCTTCGAACCGTGCTGCCAAAGGAGCGTTGCCGGGGCAGCGCCACCGTTCGCCCCGTCAGCGCGAGACGGTATATGAAACCGCCGTTGGGCTGCACTCCATGCCGTTCCTGCGGGAACATCGTGTGTTCGATGCCTGGGTTGTTCCCGGTGCAATGTACGTGGCACAGGGGCTGCGGATTGCGGAGGAAGAGCTCGGGATGCTTCCACTTGAACTCAAGGATATTTCGTTCACGGCACCCCTTGCAGTGGGCCGGGAAGAGCGCCGGATCCTTCAAGTGGTGGTCGGGGAGGCGGATCTCAAAGGGCTCCGTACGGCCGAGGTCCTGAGTTTTCCGGAGGAATCCGCGGGTTCGATCCGGAATGTGCGCACGCATGCCTACTACTCAATCGGTCGGGCAAGTGGAAAAGCAACGCAGCTGGATGTTGATACGTTGACTCAAGAGTGTGGCGTGGTCCGGGATATTGTTGGCCATTATGCCGCAATGGACGCGATGAAGGTTTCCCTCGGGGACTCCTTCCGGTGGGTGAGTGCTCTCTGCTCTGGTCCGGGTAAAGCCTGCGGGTGGCTGAGTGCCCCGGAAGGTATAAAACGCATGGAAGGGGTGCTGCATCCCGGGTTGGTAGACTCGATGCTGCAGGTCGTGATGGCTGCCATGCCGGATACCGCCGGCCGAAGTTTCGTGCCCTTCCGGATTGATTCCTGGAAATGCTGGAAACCGTTGCCCGGCGGTCGTCTGAGGGTTCTCGCTCAATTCACAGAAGAAAGTGCGCACGGGCGTTTGAGCGACCTTTGGATCGTGGATGAATCCGGATCAGTTTGCATGGAAGTGCGTGGCTTTGAATTGCGGGAGGTTTCAGCCGATGCGATCCGTCACGCTCTGTCGGATGCCGCAGGGCAGGTGCTATGGGAACGGGAGTGGATGCCGGTCGATGGTCCTGCAGGATCGACAGGAATGAAGGGTCGATGGGTGATTGTGTCGATGCGCCCGAGTGCCGGACGTGTTCTCGAAGGTAAGCTCGCACGGGCCGGGGTCGAAGCGGAGCGATTTGTTTTGGATAGAGGTGTTTGCGACGATGCTGTTGCGCTGGAGCGGCTTTTTGCGGATTGGCGCTTGGAAACCGTAGATGGTGTGGTTTGGATGCCGGATGGAGATCCGGATGCTCCGGATTTTGTCCATCTGCATGGTTTGTATGGATTGATCCGTTATCTGGTGGACCACCAAAAGGATGCATTGCCCAGGGTTGCTGTTGTCGCTGATCCCGGGTCGTCGGAGGTATTCAATGGACCTTGCCAAGGCGTTTTGGGTTGCCTTGCGTGGGAACAGACGGGGATGAGACCCCTTCATTTTTCCGGTGGTCGGGATCTTGCCGATACCGAAGAGGCTCTGGCGGTATGGTTGCGTTCGGGTTCGGATGCCCAGACGGTATTGTGGAAAGATGGGCGATTCCATCTTCCCCGTCTGAAACCGATGCCTTTGGTACGCCATTCCCCTGAGCTTCGCTCGGATCGGACTTATTTGATCACAGGAGGAATGGGGGATTTGGGGATGGCCACCGCCGGGTGGATGATTGCGCGGGGTGCCCGGCACTTGATTTTGGCGGGACGCTCGAGCCCGGGTGCGGATGCTCTGTCGCAGATTGAAAAATGGCGGAGTGAGGGATCCGAGGTCATTTGTGCTGACGGGATCGATATTGGGGATCGCACTGCGGTGAATCGCCTCATGACCTTGGTTCCTTTGGAGCGGTCCTTAGCGGGTGTGGTGCATGCGGCTGGCGTTCTTTCTGACGGATTGGGTCACCGGATGGATCCCGGGCAATTCGATCGGGTGATGGCATCCAAGGCGCTGGGCGCGTGGAACCTGCATTGTGCAATTGGAACGATGGATCTGGATTTCCTCGTCTTTTTCGGCTCGATCGCGTCTGTGATCGGTTCGCCATCCCAGTCCAACTATGCAGCGGCAAACGCATTTCTCGATGCGCTGTCGGTCATGCGACGCGCTCAAGGTTTGCCAGCGACGACCATCAGTTGGGGGCCATGGGCCGGGATCGGGATGTCGGCCCGTCTCAATGAGCGACAGAAGCAGCGCTTAGACGAACATGGTCTCGGTTGGCTGAGTGCTCAGACAGCGTTCGAAGTGATGGATGCCGCGCTAACGCAAAAGCCGGTGCATTGGGTGGTAGCTGCTTTTGATACTCCCGCACTCCAGCGTCATCTCCCGGTAGGAATGCGGGAGTTGTTTGGGGCGGCTGAGGTTGGCGTGCCGGCAACAAACGGAAGCTCCGCTAAGGCTCAAGGCCTGATGGAGGAGATATCCCGCTTGGACCCGGAGGCTGCGGTTGACCGTATGCTTGACCATGTCCGGACCGTTCTCGCTCAAGTGATCGGATTGGACCGGCCGGACGAAATTGAAGGCAGCCGGGGGTTCTTTGATCTGGGGCTTGACTCGCTAATGGCGGTGGATGTGAAGAATCGCCTGGAACGAACCCTTTGCAAGCCTTTGCGGGCGACGCTTGTGTTCGATCACCCGACAGTCGAGAGCTTGGCCCGTTTCCTTGCGGATGTGCCTGTAAGTGAGGGGAATGGAAATGGAAGCAAGCCGGCCCATGGCGCCTTTGCTTCACCGGAGTCGGGCAAGGTGACAGACCGGGTAGAAGACGCTGACGATATCGAAGCATTGTTGGCGAGGGAGCTCGAATCCTGAAACCGGAACCTGCCTTACCTCCACAAGCCCAAGCAAAAACTGAATGGAATCCGATGACCTGAAAAACAAACTGGGTCAACTGAGCCCGGAAAAACGGGCCCGACTCCGGGCCATGCTCGGCCATGCGCGGTCGAATTCCGTTCCGCGCGGCATTCCGGCCGTGCCGGATGCTCCGGATTACCCGGCCGGTTTTGGGCAACAGCGGATTTGGATGCTTGAGCAACTCAATACCGGGCATCTCGCGGTCTACAATATTGCGCAGACTTTCAGGGTGAGGGGTCGTTTGGATGAAGCGGCGCTTCGCAGAGCGTTCCGGCTTCTGGTTCGTCAGCACGAGCCGTTGAGAACGGTGTTTTCTGAGAAGCCTTCCGGGTTGCGCCAGGTCATCCTTGGGGAGGACGTGTTTGACCTGCAAACGGTTGATCTCAGCGCGGAACATGATCCAGAGCAGTATTTCCGTGAAATTGCGGAACGGCATGCCTCGCGTCCGTTCAATTTGCAGAAGGGGCCTTTGATCCGGATGCTGTTCTGTCGCATGGGAAGTGCGCCGGATGGATTGTGCGTAGCCGTGCACCATAGTGTTTGTGACGGGCAATCGCTTCCGGTTCTCATGCGGGATCTCGATGGCTTCTATTCGGTGGAGTCGGGATTGGTGCGCCGGGAGCAGCAGCCGGGGACTTGCCGATACCGGGATTTCACTGCATGGCAGCGTGACCGGATGGGGTCCGGTGGGAGCGCGGACGCGGAGTCTTACTGGAAAAGTGTTTTTGCCAGCCTTCCGGAGCCGTTGGCTTTGCCTTTGGATTCTCCCAGGCCCTCGGTGCAGCGCTTCGAGGGTTCCCATCATCACGTTTGGATCGGTGCGGATCAAGTGCGTGCGCTTGAGCAGCTCGGAGCGTCGGGCGGTTGCAGTCTGTTCATGACCCTGTTGGCAGCCTTGCAGGTCTTTCTGATGAAATACTGCGGGCAAGAGGATGTGGTGGTGGGTTGTCCGGTCTCGGGCCGGGTTCATCCGGTTCTCGAAAACCTGGTCGGATTGTTCATCAATACGCTCGCCTATCGGGGGCAGTGGAGGGAGGGGCAGTCTTTTGCCTCTTACCTGGGATATGTCCGTAAGTCGGTGTTGGAATCCCTCGAGCATCAGGATTACCCGTTTGATCATCTGGTTGATGTTCTCAAGGTGGAGCGCGATCCGGGACGGTCGCCGCTTTTTGATGTGATGATGGGCCTTGAGGATGTGCAGGATGAGGTTTCGAGGCTTGGGGCGCTTGAGCTGAATGCCGTCCAGATGGACCCGCGGGTGAGCAAGGTTGACCTGACTTTCCATTTCAGGAGATCTGAAGAGGGTCTGTCGCTCGATATTGAGTATGCAACGGCGCTGTTTGTGCCGGAGCGCATTTCCCGAATGGGCAAGCTCTGGATCGGGATTGTGGAGGCTTTGGTCCGGAATCCCGATGTGCCGTTAGATCGTCTGGATTGGATTCCGGACGAAGAGCGGGCGTTGGTTCTCGGGTCATGGGCTCGCAAGTCGAGCGATTATCCAGCCGGATCGGGAATCGTTGAGCTTTTCAAGGAGCAGGCGAGCCGATGTGGAGACGCTCCGGCTATCGTGATCGAAGATCGGGAATACTCTTACCGGTGGCTGGACGATCAGTCGGATCGGATGGCCCATGCTCTGGTGGCGCGACACGGGATCGGTCCAGGAGACCCGGTTGGAATCATCATGGAGCGATCGGAGCACATGGTGGTCGCGGTGCTTGCGGTTTTGAAGACCGGAGCGGCGTATTTGCCTTTGCATGTCGATACACCGGAACCCCGAATTCGCGGGATTCTGGATGATGCCGCGACTCGTGTGATCATTGCGGATACGGTGGTTTGCGAGCGCCTCAGTGATCTTCCGGTGCGCTGGATGGATGCGGGGCTGGAATATGAAGAGGCGGCCGACAGCTGGGAGCCACATTTGGGACTGCCTTCCGATCTGGCCTACATTATGTTCACCTCGGGTTCGACGGGGAAGCCGAAGGGTACGTTGATTGAGCAGGCGGGGGTGGTCCGCTTGGTCAAGGGAAATGCTTTCCACCAGGTGCAACCCGGCGAGCGGATCCTCCAGACCGGGGCCTTGGCGTTCGATGCCTCTACTTTCGAGATTTGGGGTGCCTTGCTCAATGGCGGATGCCTGTGTCTCCCGAAGGGAAGGGCCTTGCTGGACATGGAGGAGTTCGGGAGAATGGTTCGGAATTGGAGGATCGATACCTTGTTCCTCACAACCGGGCTTTTCAATCAGCTGGTGGACTATTCGATCGATTCGTTTGGAGGGCTCAAGACTCTGATGACAGGCGGGGAACGCGTTTCAGTGCGCCACGTTAACTCCCTTCGAAAGGAATATCCCGGGTTAAAGCTGTTGCACGTATACGGCCCAACCGAAAACACGACATTCAGCACCTGGTATCGGGTGGATCGGGACTATGAACATGACATCCCGATTGGGGAGCCCATCAGCCAATCGGAGATCTTTATTCTGGATCGTTTCGGGATGCCTGTCCCCAGTGGGGTGGTCGGTGAGCTATGCTGTGGGGGCCAGGGTTTGGCCCGGGGATACTTGAATGACCCATTGTTGTCTGCGAGGAAATTCGTCCCAAATCCCTATTCTGCGGCGCCCGGGTCCAGACTCTATCGCACGGGGGACCTGGGATGCTGGAATTTCGGGGGGCAGGTTATCTTTGTCGGTCGCAATGACGATCAGGTGAAGGTCCGGGGATTCCGGATCGAGTTGGGTGAGATCGAGGCCCGACTGAGAGCGCACCCCGAAGTGGAAGATGTGGTGGTCGTGGCCCGGAAAAATGGAGGAACCCATGAACTGATCGCCTGGCTCGTCGCCTCCGGACCGGTCACCCGGCAGGAGTTGCGTGGTTGGATCACCGGGACGCTCCCCGACTACATGGTCCCCTCTCATTTTGTGATGATGGAGTGCCTTCCGCTGAACGCGAATGGAAAGGTTGACCGGAAGCGACTACCAGACCCGGAGGAATCCGCGGTGCCCGAAAGCGGAGCGGACATGGAAGTGGCACGGACCGAACAGGAAGCGGTCCTGATGAACCAACTGGTGGTGCTTCTGGGGATTCCGGCGGTGAGCCGACAGGATAACTACTTTTCGATTGGAGGGGATTCGATCAAAGCCATTCAACTCGGTGCCCGACTGGGTGATCTTGGGTGGGGCTTGAAACTCACCGACATCTTCACCCATCCCCGGATCGCGGATTTGGCTGCTACCATGAGCCGGAAACAGAGCCGGAGGGACGACCGGGTTCCTCACGAGCCTCTGACAGGATCGTGTGGAATGAGTCCCATCCAGCGGTGGTTTCTGGACTTCCATCCCGCGCCCCACGACCTGTTTCACCAAATCACGCTGCTGCGTTCGGCGAGTCCATTGGATCCGCAGCGGGTTGGAGATGCGGTGTTGCGTCTGGTCAAGCGCCATGATGCGCTCAGGCTTGTCCTCCGGAAACCGGAAGATGGCACTGGATGGAGTCATGCCTTTGGCGAGGTTCCTTTGGAAGTGCCATGCAAGTTGGTTGATCTATCGAGCCGGAAGGGTCCGGATGTTCTGGAGGCAATGCAGTCCGAAATCGCGCAGTTGCAGGCGTCGATCCGGCTGGATTCCGGTCTTCTGATAGGGGTGGTATTGTTCAGATTGGCGGACGGTGACCGGATTCTTTTTGCGGTGCACCACTGGGCGGTCGATGGGGTTAGCTGGCGGGTATTGCTTGAGGAATTTGAGGTGCTGTACTCGTATCCTGGACAGGCGCTTCCGGATCCGGGGCATTCTTTCCGGGACTGGACGCTTGAGTGTGAGCGGATGATGGACGATACGCGCTTCAGCAAGACTGAAGCCTATTGGCGGGCTGTTGTGGCGTCAGTGCCTCCATGCGAGGCTCCCGAAGGCCGGATGGACAGTGTCGGGTTTGCTTTGGGTGCCGATCACACTGCATGGTTGATGGGGCCGGCGCATAACGCCTTTCACACGCAGGTCAATGATGTGTTACTCGCGGCTTTCCAGATTGCATGGGGTGAGGTTATCGGCGGCCCGCTTGCAATTGCTCTTGAGGGCCACGGGCGGGAGCTGTCTGGACAATCGTTAGATGTGTCCCGTTGTGTGGGTTGGTTTACCTCTATGTATCCGGTGGTTTTCGAGGGTGACTCCACTGAGGGCTGGTCCGACACGCTGGTCGCGGTCAAGGAGCGGCTGCGCGTCATTCCGGATCATGGGTTTGGATACGGGATCCTCAGCTACTTGAAGGGACTGAGTGATCTTCGGGTGCGGCTTCCGGTCAGCTTCAACTACCTTGGGGTTTTCGAAACCGGAAAAGACGGGCTTTTCCAGCCCGCAGACGAGCCGGTCAGGGCTGTGGTTGAAGATCATCTTGCTCATGATTTCGAAATCAATCTCGTGTGCCATGTGCAGGAGGGTGCGCTCCGGGGAGAGCTCCAGTATGCCGGGAACCTTTACCGTCAAGAGCGGATAGAGGCATTGGCATCGGCATTTGAATCGGCATTGGCGAGACTGCTCGAAAGATGCATGACCCAGACCCCGGTGCTGACGGCTTCGGATGGGAGTGTGCCCGGGCTGACTCAGGCCGCGTATGCTGCGATTCTGGATAAGCATGGTATTCGCGCTGAAGATGTTGAGGCTTTTTGGGAAGCCACTCCAATGCAGGCGGGTATCCTATACCACAGTCTGCAGCAAAGGCATCGTGGAGACTATTGCGATCAGGTACGGCAAGTTGTGCGGGGAAGACTCGATCCGGACAAGTTTGAAGCAGCATGGCGGGGAGTGGTGAAACGGCATGGCGTGTTGCGGTCGGGTTTTTGGATGGAAGGCTGGGATGTACCCATCCAGGTGGTGTTCCGGACCCGGGAAGCGGATATCCGAATACATGATTTGTCCGGTTTGTCGTCTGAGGCACAGCAGTTACGCTGCTTGGAACTGGCAAATCTGGACCGTGAGGAGGGATTTGATCCGGAGCTCCAGAGCATGCTTCGGCTGACCCTGATCAAACTTTCGGATGACACCCATGAGTGGATACTGAACCTGCATCATAGTATACTGGATGGATGGAGCGCCGGTCTTGTGATGGATGAGTGTCTTTCGATCTACACCGCATCCGTTCGCGGAAAGCCGCTCTCGCTGCCCGATCCGGTTTCGTTTGAACGCTTTGTCCGATACAGGCAGGCGCAGTCGGAGGACGCGGCGATCGCCTATTGGAAGGATCTATTGGCTGACGGAGCCCAAGGAGTGTTGCCTCCGTTCGGATGCTCCACGTGGACCGATGATCCGGATGATGTGGGTTATGTTGTCTGTCGGGTCGGAATGGAGCGGTGTTCGTCCATCAGCAGGTATGCTCAGGAATGGGGAACGACTCCGAATGTCTTGATGCAGGCGACATGGGCGCTCTGGCTTCAGGCGGCGTTAGGAGTGGATGACGTGGTATTTGGGGCGACGGTTTCGGGGCGCGACATTCAGGAGGTGCCTGACATTGAGCGAATCGTGGGATTGCTCATCAATACTATCCCTGTGCGGGTTCGCGACGAAGGTTGCACGCTGCGCGAGTGCGTGGATGCTTTGTCGCGGCAGGGTGCGCAGAGTCGGGAGTACGGGCACCTGTCTCTAGCGGATATTCAGGTGTTGGCCGGAAGCAGGGATCTTATCCAACACACTTTCATCTTTGAGAACCATCCATCGGAGGTCCATCGTGAGGGGGACTCGCTTTTGGGTATTGAAACAGTGGGCGTTGAGGATCCGATGCATTTCGATTTTGGACTGCTCGTGATTCCCGATGGCGCCGACATGATGGTCCGTTTCGTAGCCCGGACCAATCGCTACCCTGAAATGTGGGTAAAGCGGATTTTTGATGGCTGGATGCGGATGATCGATGCGGCGCTGGAGAACCCGGAGTCAACTGTGGCTCACCTGAAGGAGTCGGCGGAAGCGGACCGGCCGGAGCAGTGGATTGTATCGGGAACGGTCACAACGGAGGCACTTGAGGAGCCATTGCTCTTTCTCTCGGAAGGCGCTGGTGTTCCGCTGAAGGTCGGGTTTTGCGGGTTTAATCAGGTTTTTCAGGATCTCGCGGATCCCGCCTCGATGCTGGCGCGAAACAGGAGCGGAGTGAATGTCCTTATTCTCCGCTTGGAAGATTGGATGGGCAATGATCCGGACCGCTGGCAGTCGTCTCTGGACATCAATATGGATCAGTTTGTGGATGGACTCCGCCCGCTTGCCCAGTCCATGCCGCAGTCCCGTTGGATCGTAACGTTTGTCGAATCCGGCCGTGCAGGAACGCTGGCTCCGGATGTGGTTTCAGCCTGTTCTGCAGCAGAGGTCCGCATCCGTGACCGTCTGATCCCTTTGGCCAATGTGAGGGTTCGCCTGTCCCATGACTGGGAAGATGGCGTCTCTGGCCGTTTGGACTTGTACTCGCCATCCGATGCCGGAGGAATGCCGTTGTCGCCGGAAGGCTACGCCGCAGTGGCCTGCGATCTCATGCGGGTTGCGGACCCTTTGCGTCGGAAGCCGGTTAAGGTTATTGCAGTCGATGCGGATAATACCCTTTGGGAAGGAATTATTGGAGAGGACGGGATGGATGGAATCCGGGTAAGCCCGGAGCGGCTGCGGTTCCAGGATAAGTTGCTGGAGCTCCAGAGGAATGGAGTGTTGCTTGCCTTGGTGAGCAAGAACAACCGGGACGATGTGCTGCATGTGCTGCGTGATCACCCCGATATGCGGCTAGGGGAGGAGCATTTTGTTGCGATCAAAGCGGATTGGGGTCCCAAGTCTCAGGCGATCCATTCGCTCTCAGAAGAATTGAAGTTGGGGCTTGGGAGTTTTCTATTCCTGGATGACTCGGAAATGGAATTGGCGGAAGTGCGCTCCGGGTGCCCGGAAGTGGCCTGTGTGTGGGTTCCCTCAAGCCGGGAATTGGATCGCTGGATCCGGAGTCTCTGGTTGCTGGATGTCGGAGAAGTGACAGAGGTGGATAAACGCCGGACGGAGATGTACAGGAGTCAAGTGCAACGGGATTCCTTCATGCGGGAGCGGGGGAGTCTGGCTGCATTTCTGAGCGGCTTGGAATTGGAGGTGCAACCCGCTGACGCCACATTGGAGGATTTGGATCGCGCGCATCAGCTGAGCTCCCGCACCAATCAGTTCAATGCATGCGGGTGGCGTCCGGCCCGGCTCGAACTTGAGGAATGGATGAACATGCCGGATCATTGGATTGAGCTGTACAGGGTGCGTGACCGATTTGGCGATTACGGTATTTGTGGAGCCGCGTTTTGTGAACATGACGGGCATGATTTGATGGTGAAGAACCTGTTGTTGTCTTGCAGGGCCATGGGGCGAGGGGTGGAGCATGCCATGCTGCGCCAACTGGCCACGCGTTTTGACCTGGATCAGGGCGGTAAGGTACGGGTCCAATGGAGACGTTCAGGACGTAATCAGCCTGTGACCGCGTTCCTGAAGCGATGGTCGGATCGGAGTCCGGACTCGTCGGATGAAGGGGTGTTTGAGTTCGACCTCACACGTATGGGTCGGATCGATGTTCTGTTGGAGAATGGAGCGGATGGACTTGCCGAAGGGGATGCATCCGGTGGAACGCCGCCGTCGGCCGAAATATCCGGTGATCCGATGGAAAGGCCTGTGCCAGATGTGTTCTACAGCCGGATGGCGCATGAATATGCCGATAACGATGTGTTTGCCCGTGCAGTCCGAATGCGGTTTTCCGCGCAGTCCGGGTGGTCTGCAAGTGAACAGGTTGAGGCCCCCCGGACGCCCGATGAGGATCTGGTCGCCGATGTTTTTCAGTCTGTGCTTGGTTTGGAACAACAAGTGGGGCGAACAGGGCATTTCCTGGCCTTGGGCGGGCACAGTCTCAAAGCGGTTATGGCGCTCGGGCGAATCCAAGCACGAAGTGGAAAGCGCTTGTCGCTGGACGCCTTCCTTTCCAACCCGACCGTTGAGGCAGTTGCTCGCATGTTGTCGGCATCCGGTTCGTCCCCGGAAAGGACACTGGAACCTCTTGTTGAAGCCGAATACTACGATCTTTCGCGAACACAGAAGCGGCTTTGGTTGCTGTGTCAGCTCAGGGACGGTGCCGGATTGGCGTATCATATGCCGATGGCCTGCATTCTTGACGGGTCGGTGGATTTGGAGTGTTTGCGGGAGGCGTTTCAATGCCTCGTCGATCGGCACGAGAGTCTGAGGTCTTGTTTCGTTGAGGTGAATGGGGAGCCCCGTCTGCGCGTGTTGAAGTCGGTATCTGTTCCCTTCGTAGTTCGTAAGGAACCGATGGATGAGGACACGTTCAGACGCGACGCTGTTGCATGGATGGAGGAGCCTTTTGATTTGGCATCCACTCCGCTGATCCGTGTTTTGATTCAGGTGCTTGAAGGCGACCGGGTCGGAATGGTTTTGGTGATGCACCACATCATCAGTGACGGTTGGTCGCTGGCCTTGCTGGGTCGCGAACTCAGCCAGGCTTATCGGGAGCTTCGGAAGGGTGCGAAGCCGCGGTTTGAGCCTTTGCGGATCCAGGCCAAGGAGTTTGCAGTTTGGCAGGAACGTTACCTTGAGGACTGTGTCCCGGATCGTGATTTCTGGCATGAGCGCTTCCGGATTCCGCCTGATCCCTTGGATCTGCCGCTTGACCATCCCAGACCCAACCTGAAAAACAGTAAGGGCGCCTTGTTCACCGGCAGTGTCGGCGGGGCAATCCGCGATGGGGTTTCCGCTTTGGCGATGGATCGTGGGGCAAGCCCATACATGATACTGGTTGCCGGCCTTCAGCTGATGCTGCACCGGCTTTCCGGTGGAGATGATGTCTGCATAGGTTCTCCTGTGGCGGGGCGGCCTCATCCCGATTTTGAGGTTGTGGTGGGTTGTTTCGTCAACCTGCTTCCTCTCAGGCAAAAGGTGAATGAGCAGGACACGGTATCGGATTTTCTGGATGAGAGCATTGCGGAGATCCGGGCGGCGCTGTCTCATCAGAACTATCCTTTCGATCAACTGGTGGGAGAATTGGATCTTGTGCGTGACATGAGTCGCGCCCCCTTGTTCGATGTGTTGTTTGCCTACCAGAACATCGAATCGGAGGAATGGCATGCCGACGATTTTCAGGTTCGTCCGTTTGAGACCGGATTCCAGCCCAGCCAGTATGATCTGGCGATCAATCTGTTTGATTCCGGAGAGGGGTGGGAGGTGCGGATTGAGTATGATCCGGTGATCTATGAAGCGGATCGGATGGAGCAGTTTTTCGGGTTGTGGGTCGATTGGATGAGACGGCTGCCTGGCTCCGCGAATGTCCGTATCCGTGATCTCACGATGGTCCATGCGGAAGCGGTATCGATACTCGGGAAGTGGGAACAATCCTCCGGGTATGGGGTGGTGTGCCGACGTTCGATGCCCGACTGGTTGATTCAAAAGGCGAAGGATCATCCGGACCGGGAAGCCATCAGGGATTGGACGGGGTCCTGGACCTACCGCGAACTTGAGCAGCTAACCCGGAAAATGGCGGAACGACTGAGTCGCAAGATTGGAGCTGGTAGTCCGCGGGTGGCGGTTTTGGGAAGCCGATCGGCTTCCTATGTGATGGCCATGTTTGCGGTCATGCGGGCGGGTGGCGTCTATGTCCCCTTGGATCCAGCGTATCCGGTGGATCGCATCCGCTTCATGCTCGAGGACTGCGGTGCAATCGGGGTTGTGGCCGCAGGTGATGGCGGGGGATCGGCCGGAGAACTGGGATTGCCGGTGTGGTCGGTTCAGTCCCTGTTGGAGGGCGATCCGGAGGATGGATGGGCTCCAGAGGGATTGCCTGACCTTGATCCGGATTCAGTTGCGTATTGCCTTTACACTTCCGGCTCGACGGGTCGCCCCAAGGGAGTGGTGGTTTCGCATCAGGCCTTTTCGACGATGATCGCGGCGCAGCGCGAGGCATTCGATGTACAGGTCGGGGACCGTTGCGCGCAGTTCGCATCGATGTCCTTCGATGCATCGCTTTCTGAAATCTTCCTACCGGTGTCACAGGGGGCTTCCCTCCACATTGTTCCCGATCGCTCCCGTGAAGATGTATCGGAGTTTGTCGGATGGCTGCGTGAGTCGGAGGTAACCGTGGTGACCCTGCCTCCTGCTTTCTTGCGTGCGATTGGGAAGGTCGACCTGCATCCATTGAGGGTGTTGATCACCGCCGGAGAGGCTCCGGACCCCGAGCTTGCGAGGTTCCATGCGTCAAGGCTGCTTTATGTGAATGCGTATGGTCCCACTGAAGCCTCGGTGTGTGCCTCCGTTCACCGTGTTCGCGCGGATTGCCGGATGCCAGAGGCGGTTGGACGCCCGCTTGGCCCGGTGGCGGTTCGCATATTGGACGCTGAAGGGAGGCGGGTGCCGAGGGGATGCGATGGCGAGATCTGCATCAGTGGACCGACGGTTGCCGATGGCTACTGGAATCGGCCGGATCTGACCGCGTCGGTCTTTGTTCCGGACCCATATGAGACTGGGCAGCGTATGTACCGGACCGGGGACCGTGGCCGCTGGGGATGGGATGGGCAGTTGGAATTCAGGGGAAGAATGGATTTCCAGATCAAGCTGCGTGGCTTCAGGATCGAGACCGGTGAGGTCGAAAATGTTCTCCGTGAGGTGGAAGGGGTGTCGGCATGCTGTGTGTTGGTTCATGCGGATAACCTTGTGGGCGTTGTGGCGGGGAATGTGTCCGCGGAGGTGTTGTCTTCCACTTGCAGGAGGCGTTTGCCCGCATACATGGTTCCCTCCCGGATGGTGGTCGTGGACTCCCTTCCCGTATCCCCAAACGGAAAGGTGGACCGTAAGGCGCTGGGTGTGAGCCTTGCGCAGCCGGAGATCGCAGAGCAGGACGAGGCGCCAAGGGAAGGGCGGGAGCAATTGGTCGCGCTGGCATGGTCTTCCATTTTGGGCGTCAAGGTTCCCGGACGATCGAGCCGGTTCTTCTCAGTGGGAGGAGATTCGATCAAGGCGCTTCAGGTGATTGTTTTCCTGAAACAACACGGATGGAAAGGAACCCTGCGGGACTTGTTCGCATCGGATGTTTTGTTGGATTTTGCGGCTAGTCTGGAATCCTGTTCCGGATGGCCATCATCTCCCGGGAATTCGCCTGATCGGACCGATGACGCGTTTGAGCTGAACCCGGTTCAGCGCTGGTTTTTTTCGGCCCATGTGACAAGCCCATGGGAGCATTTCAATATGGCGATGCGCTGGGTTCCGTCGCATCCTCTCGACCCGATCAAGGCCGGCCGGGCCGTTGCGCAGCTTTCGGTTCTGTATCCTGCACTCAGGAGTTGTTTCCCGCCGGGTCCGGATGGGAGGAGAACCGGGAGGATCCTGAGTCCGGATGCCGTGGGGACGCTGTTGATACAGGCTGAGGGTGGGCGTGATCAGGATTTCACCGGTCCTTTCGATTTGGAGCGGGGACCGCTCGTCCGTTTTGTTCTGAGGTGCGATGGGTCAGAGCTTCTTGCGGTGGCGCACCATCTTGTGGTGGATTGGGTGTCGTGGCGGGTGTTGATGGATGCTTTCACACGGGTTTACGCATCGTTCGACCAAGAAACTGCTGATCCCATCGATCTTCCGGTGGACAGAGGCCTGTTTGTGAGGACGGGATCCATGCGAGAATGGACGCGGCTTCATCCGGATGACCGCAGCTGGTGGCGGGATTATCTGGCACGAATGCCCGAGCATCGGGTGCCTTGTGGGCGTTACCGAGAGGCTCACTTGCGCGAGATCCGGTTTTCCAATGCGGTATCTTCGGGTTGGGGCATGTTGGGGAGGAATTCACAGGCGATGCTGCTTGCTTCTTTGAGTTCCGCTCTTTTTGAGCTGGGCGATGCTGAGGCAGTGAGCGTGCTGATGGAATCGCATGGGCGGCA
>JAFGAQ010000415.1 GCA_016933595.1 Opitutales bacterium
GAATTGATCAAAGCACCCAGCTTGGTGCAAATGGCATCAATCCGGTAAGCCTTGATCATGGATCGCAACTCCGCCGTGAGGGCGGTGGGCTGCTTTTGCGTATTCTCCCAGCGCTCGATTTCATCCTTTAGCCCCTTGGTATCACCGATCTGAGCCAACATAAGCCAGGACTGCATGCAGGATGCTGAAGGCTTGGCATCGGACAAGGTCTCCTGGTTACCCCCCCCGGACGGGGATCCGCTTTCCGCTCCGGCTTCAGTCTGCGACTTCCATCGCACATCCGATGCTTCA
Organism: Opitutales bacterium; assembly: GCA_016933595.1. Lineage (GTDB taxonomy): Bacteria > Verrucomicrobiota > Verrucomicrobiia > Opitutales > JAFGAQ01 > JAFGAQ01. The sequence continues at coordinate 292 of JAFGAQ010000415.1, forward strand.
CACAGGATCGCGTGCAATGCGGTGATCTGAATTGGAGCCGGCAGGTACCTCACCGAAACATGTTCGACCAGTTCCGCAGGAAGCGGCTCAATCACCGATTCACCGGTTGCGAGAACAACACACGTGATCGGATTGGATCGCCCCTCGAGTCCGCTGACATCACCGGCAATGGCTCCTGAAAGAAAACTCCGGTTTAAATAGTCCTCGCGCAAAACCACAAAACGCACACTTCCATCCGGAACACAGTCGGAACCCGAATCCAGCGATGTCCGCCGAACATCAAAACCGAGATCCCGAAATGCCCGACCCAACACTTCATCCTCAATTGGCGACAGTGCATCGAGTCGCACGCCAATCGGTGCACCCTCGTAACCAAGGATTGCAAAGTCGCTCCGGCTCTCCCCTTGCTGCCGCGAGCGGATCCGTCTTGTCTTGAGATCAAACCAAAACCGGCTTCCCTTGCCGATTTCGCTTTCGACACGCAAGCGACCGCCCATACAAGCCACCAGCTTCCGACTGATTGACAGCCCGAGACCGGTACCGCCCTTGTGCCCCGAGAACGCTTCGGTTTGAAAAAACTCTTCGAAAATCTGGTCAAGGTGCGCTTTGTCGATACCAATTCCAGTGTCACTCACCGAAAAACGGACCACCACTTCGCCTTCCTCATCGCCGGGATTCTCCTCAGCGACAAGGGTCGCATCGATTCTGACGTATCCACGGTCCGTAAATTTGACGGCATTGCCGACGAGATTGATCAGGATCTGACGGAGCAACTTGGCATCGCCGATCACCCAATCCGGGAACCCTTTGTCGCGGCCAATCGCCGCGCGCAGTTCGATTCCCTTCGACTCACACCGCACCCTGAAAACGTCGGCGACCTCCGTTGCAATAAGCTTGAGGTGCGTGGGCTCCCATTCCGCCTGGACCTTCCCGGATTCGATCTTGGAAAGGTCCAACACGTCGTTGATCAATGCCAGTAAATGCTTGCCACAGCGCTCAATAACAGCGGCTGCTTCGCGGTTCTCCGGACTCAACCGCGTATCCCGCTGAAGGATTTGCGAATAGCCCAATATGCCATTCAGGGGAGTTCGGAATTCGTGACTCATGCTCGTGAGAAAAACACTCTTGGCGATGTTGGCCCGCTCGGCCATCACCGCGAGTTCGTTCACCTTCTGGATTTCCTGCTCCAAACGCGCATTGAGATGCTCAGCTCCCTGTTTCTCTTCGAGCAGTTGTTCTTCGCTGCGCTTCACCTCGGTGACATCCCGCAGCAGAATAATACGCCCCCCGTCGTGAAGGCGACGCATGACCAGGTTGACAGCAATCCGTCCTTTGCTTTTCGAGTCGCACCAGCCCTCACCTTTCCAAAATCCATCCTCCTGAAACGAATCCTCCAAGCCATCGCTCCACAAATCCTCGCCGTCCTCCTGCAATAACTGCTTCCAGTGAATCGATTGACTGAGGTCCAACGCGAACAATTGCCCAACCGTGGCACTGATCTCCACTATGTATCCTCTGGAGTCCGTCCGCACCACACCAACGTCGGCAAGCTCCAACGCGCGCACAATAGAAAGGGCAGCCAAATCCCGCCCATCCTCCGGGTGGCCTCCAGATGGATTCACTGGCCCGTTATCCTGCCGCTCTTCTTCCATATCACCGCTTCGATGCTGTTATGATTTGCCGATTTTGCCCGGATCCACAGGATGCCCCCGACAAATATGCCCTGCTCCATTGATCGGACGATTGTCGGCTCACTTAACTATCCTTCCATATTTCTAAGCCTCAACAACCGCACGAATAACCTCATTGAGAGCGAGCGTGTCGATTGGCTTACGGAGATGAAAATGAAAACCGTAGTCAGTCAGGGACCCTGAGATGTCATTCTTCTCGAGTCCACTCAATGAACACAACGCAACCCAACGGTTGCCTTCACCATACGCTCCCTGACGCAGGTTTTTAGCCAAATCAAAGCCCGACAAGTGAGGCAACAACAGATCCATGATCACCAGATCGTAAGGCTTGAGACTGAGGCATGCTGCGGCCTCGTTTCCATCGGACGCACTGTCCACCTGATGCCCCAAGCGGCCCAGCAAAGATCCAAGCAATCGGCAATTGGTGGGACTGTCGTCAACGACCAACACCCGGAGGCTATCCGTCTGATCCGTTCTACGGACATGCGGTGGATACACTTCCATCGGTTGTGCATCTTCGCATGACTCGATCTGTGCGTCAGCGGAAGAAACCGTAAACCGGAAAACCGAACCCTGGCCCAACTCACTCTCAACCCGCACATCACCACCCATTAGCTGGCACAACTGCCGTGAAATAAAAAGACCTAGCCCGGTTCCCTTGATCGGCGTGGGATGGTCCAACTGCTGATATGCCTCAAATAACCCGGCCAAGCCCTCGGAAGAAATCCCGGGGCCCGTGTCAGCCACCGCCACCTCCAAACGGTCCAGAATCCGTCCATAGCCCTTTGTGTATGCCACATGCACCCCGACCGCTCCCCGATCCGTGAACTTGACCGCATTGCTGACCAAATTGGCCATTACCTGCCGGAACCGGAGTCCATCCTGGAAAAAGCTGACAGGAACCAGCCCATCGACGCTCACCTTGAGATCCACTCCCTTTCGGGCGGCATCAGGGCGAAACACCGCAACGGTGTCCTCAACGGCTTCCCTTACGTCAAAGAGCTTGGGGCGAATGCGCAGCTTCCCATCTTCGATCTTGGAATAGTCGAGGATGTCATTGACCAGATTCAAGAGCATGTGCCCGCTGGAATGGATAGTTTCAGCATAGTTGCGCTGGTGCTCGTCCAACTCCGTATCAAGGAGCAATTCCGCGTAGCCGATCAAACCGTTCATCGGGGTCCGAATATCATGGCTGATCATGGCAAGGAACCGTCCCTTGTTGCGGTCCGACCGCTCAGCCCGCTCCCGGGCACTTTCCAAATCCCTTTGTAATTGCTTCAACCGCTTGTCCCCGACCACAACCGAAGTAACATCCCGAATCGTGATGGCCATCCGATGGTCAGAACCTGCCAAGGGCACAATAGTGGTCTCCTGCTGCATATGAGTGAATCCGCTAACATGGTGGACCGGCAGCGGAATCGGGAGGAAATACCCGTGCAAGCGCTGCGATAGAATAACCGGCCGCCCCTGCTCCCGGGCAAGGACCAGTTGCCGGAGCACCAAAGGCGAAGGATTGCACAGCGACTCGATATCACTCCCGATCAGTTCCTCGCGGCTCCGACCCATCTGCCGCAATACCCACTGATTGGCGAACAGGATACCATTCCCACCATCCACCACCAAGGTGCCATATGGGGCCGCATCCAGTATCTCCGATTGCATATCCATGAGAATCGCAACTACTGAACCGCAGGTATGACCACGGCCCTCACATCACGCTCCTTATCTTGTCCAATAATGCCTCAAACTCATTCTCTCCAAACACGAGCAGAAGAAAACTCGATACATCGGTCGACTCAATCGCGAGATTCGAATTTACTACCACCGTGCAGGCGCCTTCCTTCTGCATAAGGGTCAGCACCTTTCCGGTCCCATTCAACTGCATCTCCGGAATATCGTAGCCGATATGCAGGTGCAATACGTTGGACATATTGCCCACCAATCCTCCGATCATGATATTGCCAAGCTCCAGCAAGGCACCCTGCTCCATCTCACCAAAGGCATCCTGATGCACTTCCTCACCGAGCAGCATCGACGCCAGCTTCAACGCCCCGGATGTCGCCAAACACAAAATCGCGGTGCCGACCACTTCCCCATGAAAACGCTGCTCCACAATCACGGTCGATGAGGTTCCCGTCATCAGTTGAAACGAATCCCGCTCCCCAGTCCTCACGAAATCAATACTCGGTATCGTGATGGCAACATGTTTGCCCGCCAGTTGGGACATGGACGCCGCTGACTTGCCAATTCCAATGTTGGCAATTTCAAGGAACGCATCCTTGATCACAGGGTCCATTAAAGAAGTATCGGTCATAACTCCACACCCAATGATTTCAGCATCGCCTGAACACACTCCACCCGGACAGGCTTCTCGATAAATCCCGTGCAACCGAGACTCCGACACCGCTCCTTGGTGCTGTCCTGGATATCAGCCGACACAATGAAAATCGGACGCTCATACCCCCTTACCCGCAAAGCCTCCAATACCGAAGCACCATCCGGATCGGGCATCACCAAATCCAGGGTAACCGCATCCGCCTCAAGCCCGGGGATCTGCTCCAGTGCCTGCGCACTCACGCCGAATTCCACAAATGTCGCATCCGGAACCCACTCCTGAATCTTCTGCCTCAGCTGTACGCGGGAAAACAGTGAGTCGTCGACAATGGCAAATTTCAAGGGCATGGCAAATACGGGGGTATCAATGATGGTTTACGCGGCAACGCGGGTGCTCCTTTCTTAATTCGTCCGAAACCCGACAATCCTGAAGCAGAAAAATCCATTTCATCCGAACTTCCGGCATCCGGTCTCCAGACGAGAATTGCCCGCCGATCCGTTCTTCAAATGATTGTGAAATTTGACGAAGCCCGAAACTCCGCATAGGGTAGATCCCATTCAACCTTAGACAGAAACAAAATACCTGAAATATCGCATTATGGGATACTCATTACCCTCATTGGAATACAGCTATGACGCGCTCGAACCTCACTTCGACGCCCGGACCATGGAAATCCATCACACCAAGCACCATCAGGCTTACATTACCAAGCTCAACAGCGCGATGAATGATGATGCTTCGAAACCAGTGGAAACTCTGATTTCGGACTTGGCTTCCTTGCCAGAGTCAATTCGTGGAATCGTCCGCAATCACGGGGGGGGCCATGCAAATCACAGCTTTTTCTGGAAGATCCTGTCCAAGAACGGCGGGGGCAAACCGACAGGCGAGCTGGCTCAGGCCATCGACCAGGCATTCGGGAGCTTCGATGCCTTCAAGGAGGCTTTTGCAAACACGGCAGCCAACCGTTTCGGAAGCGGATGGGCGTGGCTTGTAGTTACACCAGAAGGTAAACTCGCAGTCACCAGCACCCCCAATCAGGACAATCCCCTCATGAATGGATTTGTCGATGTTTCTGGAAAGCCGGTAATTGGACTCGATGTTTGGGAACACGCTTATTACCTTCTCTACCAGAACCGTAGGCCGGACTACATTCAAGCGTTCTGGAATGTCGTTGACTGGACGAAAGCCGACGCCAACTTCCAAGCAACCAAAGGCTAATTCCCGTCGACTGTCTTTGTCCAAACCACAGCAGCCGTTTTTACGGTCGCTGTGGCTTTTTTGTTTTCCCGCATCCGCCGCGATTGAATTCAAAACCGGAACGCATTGTCCATTGGAGACCCTGAGCCCAGGACACAGCGGGCTACTTCTCCGGAATATACCAACGCCACGGTTTTGCACGCCATTCAGGACCAGCGTAATCCACACCAATGCGGGGGGCACTTTCCATCTGTATCGCATCTCCCGCCTCCCCCGGTTCGAGCCAAATATGAGCATCCGGGCTACATGCGGTTCCATTGTGACTACGGTCAATTCCAAGTCCACGGGTGAGACGTCCTGGACCTCGAAACTCATCCACTCCCCTTATTAGAACCGCCGAAGGATAGCCCTCCGGAGCCGTTACGAGATTCAGCATCCAATGCACTCCATAGCACAAGTATACGTACCAATGGCCCGCCGGCCCAAACATCACCGAATTCCGAACTGTCCGCCCTTTATGGGCGTGCGAGGCCTTATCGTCAAAACCATCGTAAGCCTCCACTTCGATCACCCTTCGTCTCAGAACAATACCCATATCGGTCCGCACACACAAAGACATTCCCAACAGATAGGGTGCCACTTCAGAAGCACCCCTGCTGAGCCGATCCGAGAAACCTTCAACTGAAGATTCTGCGTGCATTACCTCCGAGGATCAAACCCAGGACTCGCGTGTCCGGCACCACCTCACGGATCTCGTCAACAAACCGTGCAAAACCCGGTTCTTTCTCGAAACGCGGATACAGCATCAGAGGATAATCTGAACCATACAAAAGCTTTTCAGGACCCACAGCTTCCACAGCCAGATTAAATAAGCCTGGATCATATAATAGAGGGCTCGCAGCCGTGTCATAATACACATTCCTAAACAGCTTGCGAACATAGGGATTGAGCTCATGGAACAAGACCAAACCACCCCAATGCGCCAAGATTATCTTCAAATCGGGAAAACGCTCCACCAACCATTGAATATCCTCATACTCGGTTTCAGCTTTCGGCTTGTATGGCCGACCCACCGGCTCGGTCACATGCAAGTTGATGACCAACCCATGCTCTGAAGCAAACTCGGCCACCTTAATCCATGATGGATCCCGAAGCGAAAAACCCTGAACAGCCGGATGGACCTCCCCGATTCCCTTGAATCCGTGGTCAACGGCAAACCGCAATTCCTCCATCGCAGAAACACGGTCCAACGGATGAATGCTGGCAAACGCATGCCAACGTCCCGGCTCCTGCTCCAGCATCCGGGCATACCAGCGGTTTTGCTCGACACAAGTGGCGGGATGCTCCCAATACCACCCCATCAGAACCGCCCGTTCGATCCCGGACTCATCCATGGCATGGAGCATCTCATCTGGAGAAACCCAACCCTGCAAGCTCCGCCCGGTCGAGGGAGCCATAAGCTCTCCCCAGAATACCTCGTTTCTGGAGCGGGCAAATTCCCGCGGATCCGCGACCGCCACGCTGGGAAACAAATGTGTGTGTGAATCAATGATCATCTGGAATACTCCGGACTTCGATTCAGAAGATCCATCATAATATCTCAACTCGGAAATGCCTAATCCCACAAAAGAATACGGCCCATGCGCGGGCGAAAAGCGCATGAGCCGTATGAAAGATGACCCTTATGCCAATGATGGAAATCAGATTCCGATCACAGCATCGCCCTTCTTGGGCATTTCGCCGCTGAGCAGTTTACAGTATGCGATCTTCTCCTTGACTTCAGAAACCTCGATCGTTGCTGAAACCGCACCTTCGAGACGATCCAGCACTTCTCCAGTTTCCGGATCCGTTAGAACCTCACCGACCTCGCGTACTTCCAAGCGCATTCCGGGAGTCACATTGTAGTTCGATCCACGGTTGATGACAATGCGTTCACCGGCCACCGTGACCACACTGCCATCGAACTGATAGTCTTCAAACTCCTGGGCAATGAACTTCACAGCCTGGGCAATACAGTCAAATGCAGCTTCTCCGATTGGAGTCTTGGAGAACCCGCCAACGTCACCGCTGAACCAGTCTTCGGTGTATCCCACGCTGATACTGCGACCACCGGCCTTACCAACAATGCGCTGGCTGGCGAGCAGTTCACTCGTGCTTGAATCAAATATCTTAATCAGTATCTCCATCTGAGCCTTGTTGCCACCCAATCCAAGACGAACCCCCTTTATATTCAACCCCACATCTGATCCGGATTCGTTGGCTTCCACCCCCAATATCTGAGCCCTTGCCAAATACTTCGCACTGCGGATCAACCCGGTCTGGGCTACACCGGATGCCTGTGCGGCCCTGCCTCCGGACTGCAGATCCTGCTCATTAAGGGTCGATCCAAGGTTTTCCCGTTCAACCACGACAAAACGGCCAGTGCTCATGAGCACATTCTCAAGCATCCCCGTCATGTTCTCCTGCAAATCAATGCTGCTCTTCCACATTGACGTGTTCTCAAACGGGACCACCGCAATCGCATGCTTGACCCCAGTGTAAGGAGGTAATCCAAGGTCGGCATTGCCATCCTTGGTTTCGGTTTTCCGACTGAACGGATTTGCGGAAGCAACAGACACAGCCGCAAGCAGGCCAAGAGCCATCAGAGAACAGGATTTCAGGTTCATATTCATAGTGATCGTTGTTTTCTCGTGTGATAGGTTGAAACACTTCATTCGTCTCAGAACCCCCAATGGGGTGCTATTACGACGACTATTTGAGGATAGACTGTAGAAATTACAGTTTTATTCAAAAATCAACTATCAGCAACCCATAACATTCGATCGGACGACGAAAGACCATGCAGTATCCCATGGCCGACAAACCCAAATCCACTGAACCATCAATCCGCTTTGCCGTAATCCTCAATCAAATGATCAAACATCGCTTCCAGATCTGGATCCATCACACAGAGCTCAGGATGTGTCTGATACCAAGCCGCTATTTCTTTGGCACCTTGCGAAAATGGGATTTCGCAATGAAAGTTAGGAACCAGTGCTTTGATTTTGCTATTATCAAAAACCATACTCGCCGTTTTGTCGCCCAACAAACTGTCCCCGATCGCCTTATCGTAGCGCGCGATAATGCGGGATGGGATCGTGACCAACTCCGGTTCACATCCGAATGCGCGCCCCAAAGTGATAAGGATCTGATTCCAAGTCAGCCATTCATCGGACGTGATTTGATAGGCCTGGCCAATCGCCTCGTTTTTGCCCAATAGCCCGACAAGCCCTTTTGCAAAATCGCGGTGGTGGGTCAAGGTCCAGATACTGCTCCCATCGCCATGAACCACCACAGGTTTTCCCCTCAGCATCCTGCTGATAACGGTGTAACCACCCTCCACCGGAATCAATGAGGGATCATAGGTGTGGGATGGACGCACAATGGTGTATGGAAACCCATTGGAAACATGAGCAGACTCCAACACCCTTTCACAGGCGATCTTGTCCCTTGAATACTGCCAGACGGGGTTATCCAGAGGGGTATCCTCCGTCACCGGAAGCTTCTCGGGAGGAGTCTGATAAGCGGATGCCGAACTGATAAACACATACTGATCCGTGAGACCCGAAAAGAGGCGAATATCCGCCTCCACATGGGAAGGCACAAAGGCCACCCAATTCACCACAACGTCAAACCGGTGCCCCTTTAGTCTTTCGCGAATGGAGGCTTCATCACGAATGTCCCCCTGCAAGTGTCGAACTCCGGAAACCGCACGCAACGCAGAACTTTTGCCGCGATTGAGATGCCACAGCTCAATTCCACGCTCAACTGCAAGACGCGAACACGCCGAACTGATTACACCCGTTCCTCCGATAAAAAGAGCTTTCATGGTCGAAACCCTACTCACCGGCCGACATTCTGCAAGCCGCCCCATCATGCACCAGTTGCC
>JAFGAQ010000416.1 GCA_016933595.1 Opitutales bacterium
ATCCATCTTCGAGTGGAGGTTTGACATCCAGTCACCGTGGGAGGATGGTATTCATGCAGGAACACAATGCAATTGACGCGGAAAGTGGAGATGAATGAACGGACGGAAGTCGTTCCGGATATCGCTGCGGCCTCGACTACGCAGAAGGAGCCGGTGTGGCAGGTGCTGGTTCTGAATGATCCGGTGAATCTGATGTCCTATGTGGTGAAGGTTTTTCAGAAAGTGTTCGGCTTCTCCGCCCAGCGTGCGGAGCGTCACATGATTGAGGTCCATCGGGACGGACAGTCGATTTTGTGGGTTGGGGAACGGGAACGTGCCGAGATGTATGTGCAAGAGTTGCAACAGTGGCAATTGACCGCTAAGCTGGAGCGCCAGAATGGGTGACATTCATTTGAGCATGGACGGAGAGTTTATGGACCGGTTCGTCGAGCCGCTTCGCAAAATGCACGAAATGACGGAGTCCTTGGCGCATTCCAATGTGCTGATACCCGAGGGGGATGCGCTCATGCGGCAATTGTGGATCGAACAGCTTAAAAGCACTCTGGCCGCCGACATGGAGGTCTTCTGGACGCTGATCGGCGATCAACGTTTCGGAAATGAACCCCTTGTATTGAGTCCCGCTCAGGCCGAGTCGGTGCTGCGGGCGGCTGCGTCCATGCGGATGCGGATACGGGAAGCGTTTTTGTCCGATGTCGAGGATGGGGTTTTGGAAAAAGGAATGCTGGATGTCCAGAGCCTACCTCCTGATCTGCAGAAGGTTTATGTGAGTTACATTTTTCTTGGGAGTCTGCAGGAGCTGCTCATATCGCACCTGTAGAACCCCGCACGAAGGGACTGAACCGACAACTTCAAAATAACCATGCTCAACAAAGAACAGCTCAGTTTGGAACAATCGGTGTTTGAGAAACGACTCTCCGGATTGGGAATCGTGCTTCCGGATGTGCCAAAGCCACTTGGCAGCTATGTTCCGTGGGTGATGAGTGGGAACCTGTTGTATCTGTCGGGGTCGGTCTCGTCCCTGTACCAGAATCCGGACGGTTCTCATCCGTTTATTGGTGCGGCGGGGCGAGAGCGGACCCTCGAAGAGGCGCAGGCGGCCGCGCGATATGCCGCTATGGTGCAAATGGCCGTGATCCGGGATGCGTTGGGGTCCATCGATTGGGTCAAGCGGATTGTTTTCGTCAGCGGATTTGTATGGGGAGTCGAAGGTTTCACTGATAGTCCCAAGGTGATCAACGGAGCCTCGGATCTCTATGGTGAGGTTTTTGGTGAGGCCGGTCGGCACGCCCGCGCGGCGGTTTCGGTTTCCGGGTTGCCCGGTGGGGCGACGGTCGAGGTGCAGACCATCGTTGAGTTTGATGTCTAGGCTGAGGCTGAGCCCTTCTTCGGGATTTTTGCGTTAAGGTTCCATGGGTTTGACAATCCTTTACTCGTGAATAAGCGGTAAAATCTGATCGTCATAACTGGCATCGTGTAACGCCGGGTCGCCTCGATGGGATCCCGGATAGGACATAACCACTGTGAACATATACATATGATACAATATTCTGGGAGACTGTTTCGGCTGATAAGTGGCATCGCGTGTGCCTTTTTGGTGAGTCAAGCATCTGCGGACAGCATTAAGATCGGGCAAAAGGCTGAGGTCGGAAGCTGGCAATTGAGGCAGGAGCTCACCACGGACGATCGTGGCAGGCAGAGCGCGCAGGAAGTGCGCACCTCCATTGTCGGAGAAGAAGAACGGGATGGTATTGCCTACGTCTGGGTCGAGATGGTAATGCAGCCTTACTCGATTGATAAGAAGGGCAATCAGAAGCCTTCCGGGGATCGCACGATTATCAAAACGCTGGTGGAGAAGCAGCTCTTCTCCGGGGACATCGCCAATGTCTTCAACAATCTGAGGGGCATTGGAAAGGAAATGATCATGCAGCAAGGAGACGGAGATCCCATGGCGATTGAGGAAGGCGGCATGATGGCGGACACGCTTCTGAAATCAATGGGCAGCGAAGTAAGCTTTGATTTCAAGGAAGTCGGTCGGGAGAAAGTGACAACACCGGCCGGATCCTTCGATGCCCGCATTATTGATGGCAGCGGGACCATGGAAATGAAGGTTTTTGTGAAGACCATCCGGGTGAACAGTCGTTCCCGTCAATGGGTAAGCGAAAAAGTCCCCTTTGGAATCGTCAAGTACGAGACTGAGTCTGAGATGGATGGAAAAGTGAGCAAAGTGTCCGGATCTGTGATCGAATATGGATCATCGGGTGCCAAAAGCCTCATTACCAAGACTCCCCAGAAGCTTCAGATTCCATCCCTTCCGTTTTTCGGAGGATGAGGGCTTGATGCTGGCCTTTCGGGGAGTCCCTTGAGCGGTTTTAGGGTAAGTTTCCGATTGTGGACGGATTGTGCTTGAATTCACTTCCGGCAACTGCAAGATCCCAAACTTTCCCACAAGGGCCAAAGGAGAGATGACAGAGCTGGCCGATTGTGCACGATTGGAAATCGTGTGTGCTCCAAAAGGGCACCGGGGGTTCGAATCCCCCTCTCTCCGCCATAAACTTTTGCATGCCAGACACCACGTCCCCCAGTGGTGTTTTTTTGTCTCCGTTGGCCGGGGGATGAGAACCCCCGGAGGGGGTCACAAAAGTTGTTTTTTTGCGCGGAGGCGGGATAGGAAAACGGTCCATCCTGCAAGCGTGATGATGAGAAGGGTCAGGGCCAGAGGGTCAGGCCGGATTGTATCGTAGCGTGCTCCGGGAAGATGGGAGACCCACCAGTGGGGCCAGACCCAAATGACAAACCAGAGCAGGGCGTTGATGAAAAAGCAGAGGCGAAGCAGTCGGGGCGATACCATGTGGAGGCACCATGCTCCGAGGATCATTCCGGAGAACTGAAAAAAGAGGGAGCCATGATGGACGATGGCTTGTCCGGGGCGAAAGATGAGACCGGTCCAGAGTAAGAGCCCGGCAATTGAAACCAGGAAGAGAAGCGGAAGAGCGGTCTGGCGTTTGCGCAGGCTCACGATGATAGCCCATGGCGCGGCAAGATATCCGAGCAACCATATCCCGAGGGACTGGAAGTGATGCAGAAACGAACCAAGCCGGATCTGGGGGAACCCCATCACTGTCTGGAGCGGGTGGAGGTTGTGAAAGGTGAGTGCCCAGTTGCCCCAGAGCAGTTGGATGTTGGACTTCCGGATCTGCAGCCATTCTTCCAAACTCATTTCCTTATAACGGCGAACGATAGCGTCGGAAAAGGGCTCGGATGTGAGTTCCGGAATGCCGGCAAGGTGCCATTTGAGGAGCCGGTCTCCTGGGGGATCATAGTGCTTTTGATACAGGCTCCATGGGAGCATCAGGATCATGAAGGGCAGCAAGGCCAGCAGTCCGGTGGGGATGTGTTTGAAGGGGCGGAGCATTGCCCAGACAAGAAACATGGGGAATGCGGCAAAAATGCTTCCACCGTGGGAGAGAAAGGAAAGGGCGGTGCCCATTCCAACCAGAAGGGTGCCGGGGCGGCGACACGCCAGGGATAGACGGTTGGCATCGCGCCCGAACAGAAGTGCGGCAATGATCAGGAGGAGCCCCGCAGGTAATGCCTTTGGCCAAACATAGAAGGAATGCAACAGGAAGGTTCCGGACATTGCAAGGGCGGCGGCGATTCCGGATGCGCGGAGTCTTCCGGCTCCGGTCGCGCGGAGCAGACAGTGAGAACAGGGGATGACGGATGCCTGCAGGAGAATGGAAAGGATGTGGTATTGGGTGGGCCGGTCGGTGAAAAATGGATACTGAAAGAGGACGGGAGCGGAAGACAGGGGTGGGCGGTCGCTGCTGAGCCATTCGAGAAAGAACGGTTTGAGTGGCATCCCGAGATGAAGCCTGTCCGCAACGAGCATGGGCAGCAGTTGATCGGCCGGGAGCATCTGTTTGAGGTATCGACCGGAGGCAAGTGATAGTGAATCGTCCCAACCTCCGGAGAGGCAGCCAACTGCAACGGTTGTGAAGGCTGCCAATGCGAAAAGCGCGATCTGATCCCGGAAATCGGCGTTATGTTTCCAAACCCGGATGGCCTTGGCAGAATAGCGGATGAGGATCCAGCTCGACAGACAGAGGATTGTCCACGATAGGATGCTTGCCAGTCGCGGGTTGAGAAATGCTGCCCCGAGGATGGGGTATTGAATCGCCAGAGTGAGCACCCATGCGATCGGGAATGCAAAGCAGGGTCCCAGTGCCGGTTTCCGGATCAGGATCAATGCGGCAGCCCATCCGGGGATGCACAGAAGAATGAATTGAAAGGGTATCCCGGTTACCCAGATCAGGAAAGAGGAGCTTCCCACTGAAGCCGATGCATGCAGGCCCTGAAGGTGGAGCGGCGGTGAGACGCGGATGACGTCTGCCCAAGGTTCGGACACCACCGAAAGGGTGACGGCTCTGCCTTGCCATTCTGGTGGGATGGTCCAATGAAGGAGCCTCCAATTGCGCTTTGTCTGGGGACGTGGAAAGAGGTCGAGCGGATGGGGCGTTGCGGATGGGTTGGTTTCGGAAAGGCAAAAGCGAAACCCGGCAGGAAGACGTCCGCACTCGAGGAATACCTGAATCGTGGAAGGACACTTGAATGGGCCTGCCACTTGAATGGGTTGATTGCTGGCAAGGTTCAGGTCAATTTCGAACACCGGAAGACTCGATGGAATCCCTTGCCCACCGTTGGATTGGAGTGCCCATGATTTCAGGGAATCCGTATCGATCGATCCCGGATGGGGCACCCCTTGAGCCTGCGCGGGCGTAGAAGGGAAGCCCATTCCGGATAGCAAGGCGAGGACGGTGACCGTCGATGCTTTTTTTCCGGATTGAAACGGAATCATGAGCAGCAGAGGAACCAGCACTGCGATCAGGACATACGGGAGTGATGAATCCGCCCCGGATCCAGGTGGCATGAGGGCGCCGTCCGTCAGAAGGGATGGCGGTAGGCTGATCAGAAGGTTCGGGTCATTGGTGGCGGATGGAATCCGGAATACGGTGGAGTGTTTGCCGGAAACCCAGTTGTCGATTCCGGAGAGTGGAGTGACCGCATCCGTCGGGTGGATGGGCGACGGTTTGCTCCTTGGATCCCGGATAGCGATTGAGTGAATCGCGAAATGAGCCGGGGTGGACCGGGTGGATGCGAGGGGATCCCAGCGAAGAGCCAAGACCGGACCGGGCGGCAGTGGGAAATGGAGGGTTTGCTTCCCCTTGATCAGGGGAAACTGGGCGTTTTCCGTCGGTGTGAATCCATTGCCCGTGTCGAAATAGAGCACCGATACTCCCTGATCATCGGATTCGACCCCAAGCTCGAGGATCCACGAACGGTTTTCACGAGACGCGATGCCGCTCAAACAAAGGAGAAACAGGATCCAAATCCCATAGAGCAAGAGGTGAATGGCAGGACGCCGGTTCAGCAGAAGGATGGGGCTTGGTCTGATTCGCATCGCAGGCATTGGATGAGTTGCCTGAAACGGGTTATTCCGGCGTCAGGATTCGTGTGTTGAGCGGCTCATGTATTCGATGAGCCTTTCGTTGAACTCCTTGGCGGAATCATGCCCGATTTCCTTGAGTGCGTAGACCATGGCCGCCACTTCCACCAATCTGGCCATGTCACGTCCCGGGCGTACCGGAATCTCCATGTGGGGGATCGGTTTGCGCAGGATCTCGTAAAAGCTCTCTTCCAGACCGGTGCGTTCCTCATCCATGCCTTGTTCCCAGATCACAAAAGTGATCACCAGGTCGATCTCCTTCTTGGTGCGCACGGCCCGGATCCCAAAGAGATCCGCAATGTTAATGATGCCGATGCCACGGCATTCCATGTATCCGCGGTTGAGCACCGAACTGGTCCCGATCAACTCCTGATCGCGCAACAGCGAAATGTAGGTGGTGTCATCGGCAACGAGACTGTATCCCTTTTCGATCAAGGCGAGCGCGCATTCGCTCTTGCCAACACCGCTGTCTCCCCGGATGAGCACACCGATCCCTTTGATATCGAGCAAGGTGCCGTGCACCATAACCTGAGGGGCAAAAAACTCGTCGAGGAGCACGGTGGCGTCCGTTGCGAAGTTTTTGGACTTCATGGTCGTGCGCAGGAGCGGAATATGGAAGCGGTCCGCGACCTGAACCATGGCGTCGCACGGGGTGAGGTTACGGGAAATGACCATGCAAGGGATGTCCCTTTTGGCCATTTCCGTGAGGACGTCCATCTGGACATCCTCATCTTGATCATTGAGATAGGACATTTCACCCGCTCCGAATACCTGTACTCGCTTGTTGGCAAAAGACTTGAAATATTTCGTGAGCGCCAGGGCCGGGCGATTCAGACTCTTTTCGCCGATCATACGGTTGAGGCCTTCCTCTCCCGCGACGAGCTCAAGGTTGAGTTTCTCGTGTGTTTTCTCGAGGAATTCCTTGACGCTGATTTTGTCGATTACGATAGGTTTTGCTTCGGGGATCATGGAAAGAAGAGGGTAGTGGGGTAAAGGGTTTGTTGATTGCAGGTGGCTACATCCGGAAACTTTCTCCGAGGTACAGGCGCCGGCAAGCTTCATCATTCACGAGAAAATCCTTGGTGCCTTCAGCGAGGACTTTTCCGTCGTAGAGCAGGTACGCGCGATCTACAATACTGAGGGTTTCGCGGACATTGTGATCGGTGATGAGGACGCCGATTCCGCGTTCCTTAAGATGCGCAATCATCTTCTGTACTTCCTGCACGTTGATCGGATCCACTCCGCTGAAGGGTTCGTCCATCAGGAGAAAACGGGGATTGGTGACCAGCGAACGCGTGATTTCGAGGCGTCTGCGTTCGCCCCCGCTCAAGGTGTATGCCTTCTGCGATGCGAGATGGAGCAAACCGATGTCGGACAGGTGGAAGCGAAGCCGCTCATCCCTTTCTTTCCGGGACAAATCCAGCGTCTCGAGTATCGCCATCACGTTGTCGCGGACCGACAGTTTCTGGAAGACGGAAGGCTCCTGCGGCAAGTATCCTATGCCCATTCTGGCACGCTTGAACATCGGCATACGGGTGATTTCCGTGTCGTCCATGCTGATCTTTCCGCCGCTTGGCGGTATCAGGCCGATAATGGTATAGAAAACGGTGGTTTTTCCCGCCCCGTTTGGTCCGAGCAGGCCCACGACTTCACCCGACCGGATGGATAAGTCGACCCCTTTTACCACGCTGCGTTTCCCGTAGTCCTTGGTGACTCCACGGGTGGTGATGACGGATGCCTTCGGGGCAGGCGTTGTTTTCTGCGGGTCGGTGGGGCTGGAGGGCTCGGCCGGCATGATCATTCTTCCTCAATGGATTCAGTTTGAGCAGCGGGCTCCGCACCGGAATCAACGGACCCGGTTGGATTGTCTCCAAACAATGCACCCACTTGTGCGATGTCTTTGAGGGTGACCCGTGATCGCTTCCCCTCAGGGTCGCTTTCGATCCGGATGCGACGCTCGCCCTGAAGAAAGACGATACGGAAACCCGTAACGGTTCCTTTTTCGTCTTCGATGCGCGGATGATCCTCCAGAACCAGTTTTCTCTCCTTGGGAAATATTTCGGCCCGTCCCGCAAAAGCCCGGGTTCCTTTCTGACGGATGACGACGTTTCCCTTCGCTGTAATGTGAGAAATCCGGCCGGGATTGTCACGTTCATCCTCAGGTTCTGAGGACTCCCTTTCCGACAAGGTCGGGCGATCAATGATGACCTCCGCCTCATCACACGAAACCTCGAGATCGCGGTCGGTCACCACGACATTGCCAATCAGCATGAACCGGCGCTGGTTATCTTCACTGGTCAGCTCCATGCGGTCGCCGGTAGCTGTCAGTTCACCGGTTGCGGCAGTTTCCGGTTCTGCAGATGGGGGGACCGGTGCCGCCTGAGTCAAGGAATGGGTCAGCAGCCAGAGGACAACCGGGATCAAGTATCGCGCCATCATTGTGTGTTGTGAAAGCAATCAGAGCAGGTTGTTCAAGTCCAGATCAAGTTTCTGGGAGAACCGGATGGTGACGGATCTATCGATGGTAACCCGCCCTTGTTCGCTGTCCCAGGACCAGCCCTCGCCCCGAATTTCGAAACTAGGGGAGGAAATATGGATGGGAGCATCGCTGGTGGCGCGGTTTTCCGCCAGATCGAAAACCGCCTCATCGCTCTCGATAAGGGTTTCGAGGATCTGGTGGGCGTCACCGGAGAAGATAGAGAGCCTCATCCCGGATACCTCAAATAGGGAATTCTCCTTATAGTTGCCCTCTTCTCCGCTGAGGGTCCACTCACGGTAGCTTTCAGCATTGTAGCTCGGCAGTGAGAAACGGATGAGCCGGTTGTGAGGGGCCAGTTGGGCCGTGAGCGAAGACGAAAGGAGCCCCATCGCGAGAGTTGCCGCGATGCGGAATTTCATAGACTTCCTGCCTGCGACGCGGGTAGGGGAGTGGTGTCCTTCAGAACCACTGGGTGCGCCGCAGGCGCGGCATAACCTAAAGAAACTCAGCTGTTGAACCCTCGATCCTTGCATGGGAAGAAACGTTTAATATGGCGGAGTCCCCGCTCACCCTTGAATTGGATCGCGGTGCAGTTTGGATTTGCGCTCGATCACCCGGTTCATGATGGCCCGCACGTCTGTTTTGCTCCGCTTGAACGCGAAAAGGTTTTCCATCCAACGGAAAACCGCATCCTGATCATTGCCAGTCAGCAGGGGGTCGGTTTTCAGCAGTCGCTCAAATGCGTGAATGACTTTGTGGGAGATCAGGGAGGTCAACTTGGATGCGCGATCGAGCGCCAGGGCGGGATCGGTGAGAATGTGGGGTGCGGTTGCGGTTTTCTTCGGTCCGGTGAACTTGTAGGTGCGGATGGCGTCAAGCATGACGATCTCCGTGCGCGGATAAAAACTTGCCATCAGGTTCCATGGAAAGTCGACCTGGTCGCCCTTCGCGCGGAAGTCGCTCCTGAGAATAACCGATGGAATGTCCGCGAATTTGGCGATCATGAACTCGGATAGGGTTCCTGAATCGATGTCGGACCCGTCGAAATGGAAGACCGCGAGGTCGCATTCCAGCAATGCCAGGATATCCTGATCCCGGATCTCGTGGGGATGCTGAGCCTGGGATTCGAATTCCTGGGGCATGACCGGGATGAAACGACCTTCGGAGTTTTTGAGTATCTCGTTGGCGAGCCAGGCATTTCCAAGCAGGTGTTTGGCGTCGAAGAGTTCGCCGGCGAAATAGAAATCGAATTTTTGCATGCTGTGCGGTTGAGTTGTTCCAAACGATGATCAAAGGAACCGTTGTCAGATAATATGGAAGGGAAGTATGCCGCAAGGGGGCGGCAGTTCAACCCCAATTCATTCCAGAATAGTGTTGCAGTTGGAATCAATATCCCCGATCGTTTTTACCAGCCATGGAGCGGTTCGTGAGTGACGGATCCTCCGGTCGAGGGTGTGTTTCCGGCCCAAAAACCGGAAGCGACGCGTTAGTATGGCGTGGTGTTGCATGCAATTTTAAAAGACTTTGCTGACTGGATATGATCAAAGCCGCCGATCTGGAAAACGCCATCGATGTGATGGTGGACTATATGATAGCTGAGATGAGGGCAGGTGATCCCTGGATGATGGTGGGAATCGCCGATGGCGGGGTTCCCGTGCGGAATCGGCTGCAAAAGGTTATCCGTAACCGGCTGGGGCGTGAATTGCCGATCGGAACCCTGAATGTAAGTTTCCACCGCGATGATATCGGGCACCGGCCGATTTCGAAGGTCGCTGAGCCCACCTTTCTCGAGGAAAGTGTGGATGACATGGGGGTGTTTTTGATTGACGATGTGTTTTTCACAGGCCGGACGGTGCGGTCGGCATTGGATGAGCTTTTCGAGCTTGGCCGTCCGCGGGTGGTCCGCCTGCTCACGGTGGTTGATCGTGGCCATCGGGTATTGCCGATCCGTCCAGACTACGTTGGCTTGGCTTTGGATTCGGATCTGACCCAGACCTTGAAGCTCTACATCGATCCGGATGATCCGGAAAAACACCGTTTGGATATCAGTGACAAGACCGCCCCGGCTGAGGCCAGGTAGCATTTCAGAAACCCCGGAATACTCCCATGGAAACCGAGACTGTAAACTGGACACGCAAGCACTTGATCGGGTTGGAGGATCTGAGCCGACAGGAAATCGAGTTGATCCTGTCGATGGCACGTTCCTTCAAAAGTACCATTGACCGGAGCCGCAAGAAGCTCCCCGCTTTGCGTGGCAAGACGATTGTGAATCTTTTTCTCGAGCCGAGTACCCGGACCCGGGTGGCTTTCGAGGTATCGGCCAAGCGCCTCAGCGCGGATGTGATTACCATTTTGGGTGCGACGAGCAGTCAGGTAAAAGGTGAAACCCTCAAGGATACTGCGCTGAATATTGAGGCTTTGTCGGCTGACATGATCATCATGCGGCATTCGGCGGCCGGGGCCCCGCTCTACCTGTCGCGGATGGTAGATATTCCGATCATCAATGCCGGCGACGGGGCGCACGAGCATCCGACTCAGGGCCTGTTGGACGCCTTTACGCTTATGGAGCATCTCGGAAGCCTCCAGGGTAAACGGATAACCATCCTGGGTGACATTTTGTTCAGTCGGGTTGCCCGTTCCAACATATGGGCGTTGACCAAACTGGGTGCATCGGTGTGTCTCGCTGGGCCCACAACCTTGGTGCCCGATGCTTTCCGCGAGATGGGGGTGGATGTATGCCACAACCTCCGGGAAGCGGTAACCGACGCGGATGCGGTGATGCTCTTGCGCATCCAGATGGAACGGCAATCCGCCGGGCATTTTCCATCGCTTGGCGAATACACGAGCATGTATGGCTTGAACAAAGGCCGATCTGATTGGTTGAAACCGGGTGCGATCATCATGCATCCCGGCCCGATCAACCGGGGGGTTGAAATTGACTCGGATCTGGCGGACTCCGACCGTTCGGTGATCCTGAATCAGGTGACCAATGGTATCGCTGTGAGAATGGCGGTGCTCTACCTATGTATGGCGGCCAGCGAACCGGTTGCGGGAGCGCTTCCGTTGTGAGGCGCAGGAGAGGATGCGGATGAACGGGACGATACGGATGGGAGGTTTTGAAATATGACAGAATCGGCAAATAAGGCGAAGCTCTGGATCAAAGGATGTCGGGTCATCGATCCGGTGAACCGTGTGGACGAAATACGCGATGTGTATGTCGAGGAGGGCGTTTATGCGGACGATCCGGGAATGGCATTCAGGGAATCCGCCAGGTGCATTGATGCGACTGGCCTTTGTCTGGCTCCATCGCTGACGGATTTACAGGTTCACTTGCGTGAGCCGGGCGATACGCACAAGGAGACGATCCGGACCGGAACCCAAGCCGCCGCGAAGGGCGGGTTCACCCGCGTGGTGTGCATGCCCAACACACGCCCGCCCTGTGACAATCCGGGTAATCTTCGTCTGATTCATGACATCATCGAACGGGATGCCTGCATCGAGGTGTATCCCACGGGCTGTATTACCGTTGGTTCGGCGGGTGAGCAGCTCGCTCCCATCGGGTCGCTCAAAAACGCGGGTGCGATCGCGCTTTCGGACGGTGGGCATTGTATCCAGAATAGCGAATTGATGCGTCGCGCGCTGGAGTATGCGCGGATGCTTGACATGGTGGTTTTGGATCACTGTCAGGATACCTCGCTGACCCAGAAAGCCGTGATGCACGAAGGAGTTTGGTCTCTGAGACTCGGCTTGCGCGGATGGCCTGCCGAGGCAGAGGACTTGATGGTGTCGAGGGATGTGATTTTGTCCGAGAAAACAGGTGCGCGGGTTCACCTTCAGAATATCACCTCCGGTTCTGCCGTTGACATTATCATGCGGGCCAAAAACAGGGGAGTAAAGGTGACC
>JAFGAQ010000063.1 GCA_016933595.1 Opitutales bacterium
ACCCAGCGTCTGCCGATTGAACCGGTTTCGCGCAGTAGCGCGGATCAACGCAAAGGGCGTTGCGGGAGAGTGAGCGAGGGGGTGTGCATACGGCTGTATAGCCAGGAGGATTATCTGGGTCGCCCGGAGTTCACGCCGCCTGAGATTCACCGTTCCAATCTGGCCTCGGTTGTGTTGCGGCTGAAGGCTTTTGATTTCGGGTCAGTGGAGCATTTCCCGTTCATCGATCCGCCCGAGTCCCGTGCGATTCAAGGCGGCTTGCAGTTGCTTGCCGAAATCGGTGCGTTGGATGAAAACGGGGAGCTCACCGAGATCGGGCGGCAACTGGCCCACATTCCGATCGATCCGACAATCGCCCGGATGCTGCTTGAGGCGCGTAAGCTGCACGCGTTGGACAGTGTGTTGATCATTGCCTCGGCTTTGAGTATTCAGGATCCGAGGGACCGACCCCAGGACAAAGAGGCGCAGGCGGATGAGGAGCATCGGAAATTCCGGGTGGAGGGGTCCGATTTCCTGAGTTTGCTGCAGATATGGAAGGCCTATTCTGAACAATACGAGAACTGGTCCCAAAGCCGGATGCGCCGCTTTTGCCGGGATCATTTCATTTCGTATCAGCGTTTGAGGGAATGGAGGGAAATACACGCACAGATTTCGGATGTGTTGCGGGATCTTGACGTTTTCAGGAAAAGTGGATCGGAAGAGACCCCGGATGCCATTCACCGTTCCATATTGAGCGGGCTTTTGGGAAATGTGGCGGTTCGGGAGGACGGCAATTGGTTTCAGGCGACGAAGGGACGTAAGGTCATGGTCTTCCCAGGTTCAGCAGTATTTGAGAAAATCCGGAAAAAGGATCCCCGGAAAACCTCTCCATCGGAGCGTCGGCAGAAAGATGATCGCAAGGACTGGATCATGGCGGCCGAGTATGTGGAGACTTCTCGGCTGTTCGCGCGAACGGTTTCCCGGATTGACGTCAGGTGGATCAAAAGTGCAGCCGCGCATCTGATCCGGCATTCGTATCAGGAGCCGCATTGGTCGAGCCGTTCCCAGCGGGTGTTGGTCTGGTGCAAGGATTACCTGTATGGATTGTTGATTGACCGGACACAGGTCGGCTTTGGCCCGATCGATCCCGCAGAGGCGAAAAACCTCTTCATTCGCTTGGGGATAATGGAAGATGGGATCCGGGATGCGTTTCCGTTTCTGGAGCACAACCGCAAGGTGTGTGAAACCGTGTCTGAGATGCAGGCGAGGTTCAGGCGTTCGATTGTGTCGGATCTTGATACCGTGCTGTTTGAGTTCTACCACCAGAAGCTCCCGGAGTTGTCCTCTGTTGCGGAGCTTCACAAGTGGTGGAGAGGGCTCTCTGAAGCGGAACAGAAAGGACTCTTTCTCGATCAGGCTGCGCTGGTGGGGCGGGCGGTTCGGGACGATGAACTCGAAGCGTTTCCGGAGGAGGTGGACTTGGGCGGGTGTATCCGGCGCATCCAGTATCGGTTTGCCCCGGGAGAGGCGGGTGATGGTGCCACGCTTTCGGTTCCATTGTCCTCGTTGGCTGCGGTCCGTGAGGGGAGCCTGGACTGGTTGGTGCCGGGGTATGTGGCCGAAAAAGTGGATGCCCTGTTGAAGACACTTCCCAAGGAAATCCGCCAGCGTTTGATGCCGCTTCGAGATACACGGGATGCTTTGATGAGGGAACTCAGGCCCAGCCCGCGGTCCCTGCCCGAGGATCTTTCCCATGCGGTACGCAAGTTGTTCCGGCTGAATCTTCCGCCCGCTATTTGGGACACCCGTGTGTTGCCCGGGCACCTTCAGCTTAAGCTTCAGGTAGTGGACGAGCAGACTGGAGAAGTGGTGGTGCCAGGATGTGTCCGGTGGCAGGAAATCCGGGAACAGACAGAAGCGTGGATGGTTTCCCATGGCCGGAAAGCAGGGGAGTTGGCCGAAAACCAGATATGGAAGGAGGCTGCAGATATTTGGGAGCAGGCCGTCCACGGGGTCGATGATTTGAAGGATTTACCGCGCGAACTGCTCATTGGCAACACCCATGGCATTGATATTCATGCCTATCCGGGCCTTGATGTTCGACCGGATGGTCAAGTGGCCGTGCGCTTGTTCACAAACGCTGGCGAAGCGGACCGCAATACATTGCCTGCCTGGCGGCGCCTCTGTGAGGATGCGGTGGGGCGTGAGACCGGCTGGTTTGAGCGGGATCTGAAAAAACTCAAGTCGACCGCCCTGTTGATTGCAGATGCCTACCCATGGCAAGCCTTTGAAGAGGATCTATCAGAGGCGGTGAAGCGGCGGTTGTTTCTGGAGGACCTTCAGTGGCCGCTCACCCGGGCGGGATTGAAGACGCGGGTTTCCGGGTGCCAAATTGCGCTTCGCTCGATGGTTTTCACGCTTGAGGACCAACTTAAGCCGGTATTTGAAGCGCGTCTTGAGCTGATGCGGGCCCCCTACGTCCATGCAACGTGTGTGCTTCAGACGCTTGACCGTTTATTTCCAAAGCGATTTCTAAGGGTGTACACCTTGGCGCAGATCAGGCATTTTGCGCGGTATCTGAAGGCGGTTCGGATCCGGGTGGACCGCGCGCTGATTGATCCGCGCAAGGATGAGGAAAAGGCCGCACGGATTGTTCCCTTCGTCAAGGATTACAATGCGCTCGTCGGCCGGTCGGCAAAAGATCCGGGCATTTCCCGTGCCGCGCTCAACCGTATCTTTATCGCAATGGAAGAACTGAGGGTTTCGGTATTTGCTCAGGAACTTGGCACCAACGGCAAAATCTCGGAAAAGATCCTGCGGGAAATGATGCAATCGCTTGGTTGAGGTATTGCAGGAGAAATACCGGCAGGTCTTGGAGAGAGCATTGAGAATGCAGCACTGGATTCCTCCCATTTGCTCCGGATCCTATCGTTTGTTGTTAACATGGGTAAAGCTGCCGATCCGTAAGACTTGACTTTGCATATTGCAAACGATGGATGTCCGTCGCTATCGAATGAAAACCACCTTGCGTGTGTTGTCAGAGGACAGTTCCGAAGAGACCTTCCGGTGCGGGTTTTGTCTCGCCCGATGGGATGCCGATTCCCATGCGCTTGCGGATCTGATTTCTGGCCCGATACAGGCGGGTTTCAACCCCACGGGCAGAGCAGCCGAGGATTTCTGCGATCTCGGAGTAGGAGAGCCCTTCGTAATGATGCAGAATCAAGGTTGAGCGGAGGTCGTGGGAAAGAGATGCGATGGCTTTTCTGAGAGCCGGAAGCCGGTCATCCGGCTCATGGCCGGAGGGGTTGGATGGGTCCGCGATTTTTTCATGAAGGGGGATTCCTTCGTTCTCCTCATCGGCGTCCGCATATAGACTGATCGTGCGGCTCCATTCGGGGTGACGTCCTTTCCACCGTGCGTGTTTGCGACACAGGTTGAGCGCAATCGCGAACATCCAGGTGGTGAAGCGGAAATGGGGATCAAAACGATCCCGCTTCTGGAAGATCTTCACAAAGGTGTCCTGCGCCAGATCAATCGAGGCGGGAAGGTCCTGTGTGTATCGGTAAATGAATGAAACCAGGGGTCGCTCCCACCGGGATACAATTTCACGCATGGCTTGAAGATCCCCCTCTTTGAGGGATTCCATGAGTCGGGTATTGGACTGGTGCTGGGGCTGCACGCTGGTGATGGGTTGTCAGATCAGTGGGTTTTGAGGACTTGCCGCGATGGCTTCTTGCAGGAGTTCCCGTTTCTCCTGAGGGAGGACGGAGAGCATTTCCATCAATAGTTTCCGCGTGGTTTCGCGGGAGGTGGTGCTGAGGGATTCCTGACGCTTCACCCACTCGAATAGGAGCATGAAGTCGATCACCTCGTTGTTTTTCCGGCGGGCTTCAAATATCTCGTATAACTCTTTCTCCGCGAGCAGCTTCCGGTGGTGGTCCTCGATGAGGGGTTTGTACTCGCTGTGCAATGCTTCCAATCGGCCCGATGCGGCGTTGTCGATTGAGAATTCATCTTCAAGCTGCCGGAGCAGGACAGTGATGGGATCGTTATTCTTGGATGTCAAGCTGGCAAGGTGGAGTGGATCCGGATGCCCTTCAAGAATGGTATTGAAGCGGTAAACCGGGTCGATCGCACTCATGTAAGCGGTAATGAGCTGATCCCGGTTGAGCTGGTTGTGTTCTTTGAAGCTCAACCAAACTCCGACTGTTAACAGAACACATGCGGCGGAAACAGCGGCCGGCATCCATCGGTAGAAGTTGAGGGGCATGAAGTGGGCAAAGCCATCCGCTATGCGGGACCCTATTCCCGGACGGCGGTTTTGCGTGAGCCTGGAGATCACCGCATCGCCGATATTCGGGATCGTCAGATGGTCGGTTTTCCATGCCTCAAGGATGGAATCAATTTCGGGATCGGATGGAGGGAGTGGATGCATGTTCTGATGGAGCGTGGATGAGGTTGAAGGCGGCTGGTCTGAATAAGAAAGGTGGTATTGCTGAGAAATGGATTACTATACTATATCCCGAAAAAACGGGATGCCCTTCATCCGAATTCGAAAAATGCGAAGTTTTTGGGATTCAGGAGGAGAGCTGAGCCCGGTGGATGGCGACAATTGATGCGGTCAGGGGCGTTGCCGATACAGTTGAAAAACCCGCATTCCGGATTTCGTTGCTCAATTGATTGCGGTCAGGAAATGCGGAAACCGAGTCCGAGAGATAGCGGTAAGCCTCTCGGTCTCCAGTGATCCAGCCCGATACCACCGGTATGATTTTGCTGAGGTAGAAATAGTAAAAGGGGCGCATCCATTTGTAGGGCTGGGTGAATTCCAGCACAAAAAGGCAGCCTCCCGGGCGTAGAACCCGGGCCATCTCGCGGAGTCCCTGTGCGCGGTCCTCGAGGTTGCGCAGCCCAAAGGCAATCGTGATGGCATCGACCGAGGCATCCGGGAGGGGGAGTTGGTGGCAATCGGCTTGCTCGAAGCTGATTTGCACGTGGTGGATTCCGGTTTTCTTCAGTTTGGATCGTGCCTCGTCCAGCATCGGGACACAAAAATCCATCCCTTGGATGGTCTTGGCGGTGGGCACGCGTCGGGCGAGTGTGAAGACCACATCCCCGCTGCCGGTGGCGAGATCGAGGATGTCGTGCGGACTCTCGCTCGCGACCATTCGTGCCAGTCGTCGCCGCCACAGGATGTCCATGCCTCCGCTCATCACGCGGTTGGCCAGATCGTAGCGGTTGGCGATGGAGCTGAAGAACCGGTTGACGGCTTGTGCTTCGGGCATGGTGTCAGCAGGGTGGTTCGGTTTGCGCGAGATTGGGTCGGGTCACGGGTTGGTTTCCCGGGCCGGGTCGGATTTAAAGCTCTCCACCACCATCCGCGAAATGACGGCGTCGGGTTGTTGAACAAAATCGCATGAGAGGGTGAAACGGGTAGTGCCCGTGTTCCGCATTACGATGGCCAGTCCGTGCCGGGCGTCTTTGAAAAGGGCTTCGCAAACGGATCGTACGCTCAGATTGGATGCTGTCGAACGGGCGACGATCGCATCGAGACCGTCCGGATCGATTTCAACCTGAATGCCAGTTTCGTTGAAGAATCCCTGAAAGAAACGTTCGATGTCCTCCCGATGAACGTCGGCCATGAGGTGCAGGTTCTCGCGGAGCAGTGCTTCGAGGCAGGTCGACGGGCTCTCGACGGTCGCTTCGTCGACACTCAGTTTCCGGATGCCGGTCGAAGGTAATTCGAATTTGAAGTCCCTGAAGATCCGCTCCAGCACGGTGAGGATTCCCCTGGCTCCGGTCTTTTGAAGATAGGCTCTGGAAGCGATTTTGCGAATCGCTCCGACCGATACCTCCAAGTCAATCCCGAACCCTTCGAAGTCGCGGTGATACTGTTTGAGGATACTCCCTTCGGAAGTGGTCATGATCAGCGCCAGATCGTCCGCGGAAAGGGGTTCACATGCAACCCTGACCGGGAGGCGACCCACAAACTCAGGTTCAAAGCCGTATTCGATGAAATCCCGGGTTTCGGCACCCTGCAGCAAGCTTCCGAAAACGTCATCCGATGAATCCCCGCTTGCGTCGAACCCGATCTTTTGGTGATTGAGCCGCTTGCGGATGATGTCGATGATCTTGTCGAATGCCCCGCTGACAATGAACAGGATGTGGCGTGTGTTGATGATCCCCTTGGATTTGGTTCCTCCCATCATGGCCTGCATTTGCGCCATGATGTCGGTCGGGGAGAATTGGTTGACGTCCGCTTCTTCCATCAACTTGAGGAGGTTGATTTGCACTCCGCGGCCGGATACATCCTTGCCAATGCTGCCGGCGGCATTCGCAATCTTGTCGATCTCGTCGATGTAGACGATCCCATACTGGGCGAGATCAATGTTGCCATTGGCTGCTTTAACCAGATCCCGGATGAGGTCCTCCACGTCCGCACCGACATACCCGGTCTCCGAGAATTTGGTTGCATCCGCTTTGACGAAGGGAACGCCGATAAGCTTGGCGATCGTGCGCATCAGGTAAGTCTTTCCCACACCGGTCGGTCCCAGAAGCAGGATATTCTGCTTGTGGTATTCGTCTGCCTGACGCTCCGGATGCTCGATGCAATCGCGAACGTGGTTGAAGTGATCGCAAACAGCCACGGAAAGCACTTTTTTCGCTTCATCTTGACGGATCACGTAGCGGTCGAGGTGCTCCCGAATCTCCTTGGGTTTTAGGTTGAATTCGCGGATACGCTTCAAGATGGCCTCTTGTTCGGCACTATTCGAATCATGTTTTCCGTCGTTTTGGGTTGCCCCGACGCCCGCATCCGGGCGGATGAATGAGGGAATGCCAAACGGTAAGTGTTTGCCACCGAACAGCTTCTCAAACTGACGGTTGATCTCATCCAATGGGGGTTCTTTTTCGTTTTCGCTCATACAAAATTCGGTTGACACTTCCCGTTTCGGGGGATTGCGTTTCTAAAACTATCCTACTGAATCATTAAGGAATCTCACACACTTCCAACCCATGGCATCGAATCTGACAAAACGCGACATCGTATTGGATATATACGAGAAGAAAGGGTTCCCACAGAAGCAAGTCAAGGAAACCGTCCAATTGACTTTGGATGTGATTGCGCAGGCTCTTGGTGAAGGCCGCAACGTGGAGTTGCGGAATTTCGGAGTGTTTCAGATTCAGAAGCGGAAGTCCCGTATCGGGCGTAATCCGAACAAGCCTGAAACCGACGTGATCATCCCAAGCCGGGCGGTTATCAAGTTCAAGGCTGGCAAAGAATTGAAGGAAAAGCTGGGCGAATTGGACTAGCTTGGGCTGGACTTGGAGCGGTTCGCGCGTTTTGCTGCGTGAATGTTCGAGAGTTTACCAGGTTTCAGGGATTTTTATCCTGAGGATTATGAGGTGCGTCAGGCGTTGTTCCAGCGTTGGAAGAATGCTGTGGAGTCTGCCGGGTTTGTAGGCTATGACGGTCCTGTATTAGAGTCGCTGGATCTCTACATTGAGAAGTCGGGCGAGGAGATCGTCGAGCAGTTGTTCCATTTTGTGGACAAAGGCGGAAGACGGGTGGCGCTACGTCCTGAGATGACCCCTACCTTGGGCCGTATGGCCGGATCGAAGGCCAACGGGATGCGCAAACCCGTGAAATGGTATAACATCGGGGATCATTTCCGTTTTGAGCGGCCGCAGAAGGGGAGGACCCGTTGTTTCACCCAGTTGAACGTGGACATTCTGGGCGAGGCCGGAGTGGCGGCGGATGCTGAGTCGATCCATACCTTGATTTTGGTTTTTCGCGCCTTTGGGCTGACGGGTGAAGATTTCTATATCCGGCTGAGCGATCGCGAGTTGTGGTCTTTTGCGATGGACGCATGGGGCGTGGCGGTCGATCAGCGCGGGCATGTGCTCAGTGCGATCGACAAAATGGAGCGCATGGATCGGGACGCCCTGGTCTCCTGGTTAAGCGAACACGTGGGTGAACTTGCCGGTGTGATCTATGACGATGCCAAGGTTCTTGCGGGTATTCATGATCTGGATGGTTTGATAGCCTGGGGGCATGCGCTGGATTTGTCCCCCGAGCAGCGGAATGCTTTGGACGCCCGCATGGCGGAGTGGCGAACCTTGATCGGGGCGCTGAAGGATCTGGGCTGCAGCGACTACGTCGTGATCGATCCCGGGATTGTCCGCGGATTGGCATATTACACGGGTTTCGTGTTTGAAGCCTTTGAGAAACGCAGAAAGTCCAGAGCGCTCGCCGGGGGTGGACGCTACGATAACCTGGTGGGAAAACTGGGTGGCCCGGATCTGCATGCTGTTGGATGGGCCATGGGTGACGTCACGATGCTGGATTGTCTGGAGTTTTGTGGAAAAACCCCGCACGAAGCGGTTCGCCCCAAGCTTTTCATGGTGTTTGGCGATTCCGAACGGCCGGTCTGTTTTGCAGATGTGGATGCGCTCAGGGGTTCCGGATGCAGGGTCTTGTATTCATACCGTGCGAATGCCGGCTTTGGTAAGCAATTGAAAGAGGCTTCGCAATGCGGCTGCTCACACGCCTTGATCTACGGTTCGGATGAGCTGGCGGATGGAGAGGTGACGGTCAAGGATCTGGGTTCGGGATCGGCAAGGCGGGTGAAACGCGGGGAGTTGGCAGCCTTTATCGCGGCCTTGGACTTGAAAGGATCGTGAGTTCTTCCGGGATTATTCACAGTGGGAGCCGGATGGGTTTTCACATGATCGATTTTGAGGGAAACCGCAAATCCGGCGTGATCGAGTGGGGTGTGGTCTCGTGTGTCGATGGCGGAATAGCGGACACCCGGACAGGCTTGTGCCGTCCAAAGTCACCGGTTTCCGCCAGAGATGCCATCATTCATGGATTGCGGGACAGCATGCTGGTGGATGCCCCGTGGTTTGGAACCCACGAATCCTATTTCCGCAGCCTCAGGAGATCCGGCCTGTTTGCGGCGCACCACGCATCGGTGGAGCGGAACCTCATCATGGAATATTGGCCTGCCGCAACAGTGGATGGTGGAGATCCGGGCGGCTGGCTGAACCGTAGCGATTGGGGACCGTGGGTTGATTCCATGCGGGTGGCCCGGAGAGTTTTCAAGGGATTGGGTGACTATTCACTGGAGCATCTTACCGATCAGCTTGGATTAAGGACGGTGGTGGATGAATGGGCCGCTCAGGTATGTCCCGGGGATCGGAATCGGCCGCATTGCGCGCTCTATGATGCGTTGGCTTCAGCCTGTCTGTTGTTGCTGTGTATCCGCGAAACGAAGTGGGACATGCAAGGACTCCTGAAGGCCAGCGGTGTGGCCGGTCTGGATCAGTCTCAACTGCTTTGAGTGAGTGCCTTTCTGGACGGAAAAAATGCTTCATATGCAGGTAGACATTCCTTGGCGGCTTTGGGGCGCAGTTGGGATTTGGATCATGCCGGAATGTTGCGTGATCATCGGTATCCTCTTGATTTGCAGAATAGGCTGATCTATTGGCTGATTGGATTCTGTTTTTGAGCGAGAATCATTAAGGAACCGATACCCGCATGGCGAGTTTACTGGCATACGACAACAAGGTCGTCCGATCTGGAGGATTGGACTGGATTGTGGGAGTCGATGAAGTGGGTCGAGGCGCCTTGGCAGGACCGGTTGTGGCTGCGGCTGTCGCGATTCCATGCCGGCTCTTGCCCAAGCTCCGGCACCGCTCATGGAGCAAGCTGGTGAATGATTCAAAACGCCTCAATGCGGTCCGCCGCGAGGCGATTGAATCCGCCTGTGCCCGTGCCCTTGTGGATCGCGAGTTGTTTCGCGGGATCGGTCGGGCGGAATCGACCGAGATCGACGCGGTTAACATTCTACAGGCGACGAGGGAAGCGATGATTCGGGCGATTCGCGACTTGGCATCCCAAGCGATTCCGGATGGATTGGTGCTTCCGCCAGCAGGGCACGTTCCGGGAAAAACACAAAGCATGTTGTGGGATTGGATGGATGGTCCGGCAGCGAACAGCCGACTCCTCATCGATGGTCGACCTTTTCGATCGTTCCCTTACGCACATGAAGGGGTCGTGGGAGGTGATGGCAAGTCATTCTGCATTGCGCTGGCTTCCATTCTCGCAAAGGTCCACCGTGATCGGCTGATGGCCGCTTTCCCTTCGGCACAGGTTTTCGGTTGGGAATCGAACAAAGGGTATGGGACTGAGTCGCACCGGTCTCTCATCCGGGTTCATGGATTGGACCCTCAACACCGGCTTTCGTTTGTGGCTGAAGATCGATGGCAGAGTGATCCCGATGACCGGCAAATTGAGTGTTTCTGAGGTTATCGGACTTCATCTTGTTTCCCCAAAACGGGAAGCGTCTAACCCGCTATTGGCTCGTAGTGATCCACAATCCCAATCGCAGAGGTTTTCCGTTCTTCCATTCGGAAGTATTCCCGTGATATTGAATTTCGCGGGAAGGGATGAGCGTCCCCGCTCTTGCCGCCAATAGATGCTGTTTGACACGCTTGGCAATAGAGGAATACTGAAGCCATCCCCCTCGGGAAGAGGGATTTTTGGAAGGAGAAGCACCCTGAGCCGGCAAGGATGAGGATTAAGGAGACTCGGTATAGGAGTTGTCCGGGAAACCGGTATCCAGATCATCTTCGGTTTCCGGAAGAAGATTCTCATCCGGATCACCGGTGCGATTGACCGTAATGGTGATCGCTTTGGCTTCGGTTTCAACCTCATCATCATCGATCGCTATCGCGCTGATTGAGTAGTTTCCCCGAAGCGGAGAAATGAAAGAGAAGCGATAAGGGGGGCGTGTCGCATCATCACCGACTTGAATTCCGTCCACCAACAAAGCAACGGTTTCGACGAAGCCATCAGAATCACTTGCAACAACATCAATCCAGATCTTCTTGCCCTCGGCGAAGTAGGATTTGTTCAAAGGTGATGATACTCTCACCCGCGGAGCCTTGGTTTCCTTCTTCTCGACTTGGATGGTCAAGGGAGCAGACTCGGTCTCGTTTCCATAGTTGTCTCTGGCGATCGCAACAATCGTAAACGAGGATACATCCGTATCCGTATCGAGGGTTGCCTGATAGGGCGGTTTTTCCTGCATGGCCAACAAAGACCCGTTGGCAACGATTTTCACCCACTGGATCGTGCCGTCTTTGTCTTTGGCATCCGCCAAAATGAAAACCTTCTCACCATGCCGGATCACAGCGTCCGCAAAGGGGTGCAGAATCTCAACAGTCGGCTCATCCCCCGGATCCACAACCAGACCTCCATCGGAGTTGGTATAGCGGTTCCCATCCGCATCGAGAAAGGTCTGACTGCTATTCTTGGTCTCATCATCACCGACTTTCACTTCTGGAGGAGCCAAATTGCGGTTGCGGGTGAGGAAACCACTATTGGATGCGGTGATCACGGTACCATTTTGACGGGCAAAGCGCCGTTCTGTTTTGGATCCACCTTCGAATGTCAGCCATTCTCCAAGATCATGGGAATAGAACACCGGGTAAAGATCGGCAGATGTGAACCACCACCCTAGAGACTCCGACCAGAGGCGAACGTCCGAGGTATCTTCCGCATCCACGTAGAGCCAGCCGTGGTCCGAGTGGTAAATCCACGGAAAATGGTCATCGGTAATGTATCCCAGCCAATCCACAAAGGTCCAACCGTCGTTGTTCTTGCTTGCATCAGGCCACAGGTGATTCGGAAGGTAGTTTGAGCCTTTCAGATCAATCGCATACTGAATGCTGTCCGACCCTTCGGATGTCACGGTTGTCAACTGGACTTCCTGTTTTACCAACCCCACATCCACGACATACCAGTTTGAGGAAAGCTCGGTGCTCTGCATCGTCACTTCCTCTAGATCCTCATCCGCAGCGAGCTTCATCCGCTTTTCCACATTGATTTTAAGTGCCTCAAAAGTTCCATTCGGAATCGTCACCGTTTCGAAGCCGACCGGATCGAGGTGGTACGAAACCAAGCCATATGAACCGGATGAACCCGAAAGCCTCGCCTTGTATTTGTAGGGCTTGCCAATCTCAAAATCCGATGGCAATAGCCGGGCCGAACGCTCAAAATCGTAGGTCTTCCCATCGCTCTCTTCCCTGAAAACCCGCCAACCATTTTCCACCGTCTGGTAACACCGCCGGTTGAGGGAGGTGATCTCGTCCAGTTTGTCCGACAAAGAAGGTACCACCTTTTGGGATGTGCGGAAGGTACGTTTCCCCTTTACATACACGGTGGAATCAATTTCGGTGCGCAACAGAACCGGAGTCTCCACCTCATCGGATGTGAGAACGCCTGTGTAACTCCAATGATCCTCGTTGTCCATTGGCATCCATTGGGAGGTCTGAGCGGCAAGGCTGGAAAACGCAACGCCCAACACGACGAGCATGCGGCATGCGAATCCAAAGTGAGATAGATTTGGCATCATCAATCAGTAGGGTTTAGAGGAAGAATACACTGGTACACATAGATTGGGAACGCAATTCGAAATCCTTAAGTGACTGGATACAAAGAAACATCGATCGACACTGGATCATCACGCGGAGACCTCCGAATTCGGCTTACGGATCCGCTTGGGAGGAGGAGGTAAATTCTCAGGTCTGGGAACCCTTTTGGGCATCACACTTGGAGGCGCAGCCTGCGAACCGGAAGGAGGTCCAAACGCCGGAGATCTCCTGATCTGCGGCATATTCGGACTCACGGAGGAGGCATTTAAACGGGGCATCACCTGTTTTTGCGCGAGAGTAGCCTTCTGCCGCAGCTTCAGTCGCCCCTGCTTGCCCTGATAATCGACCACCAGAACCTGTTCATCCTCGTAGTAATCGATGAGCTTCACTCCGTAAAGCGCATCATCCTTCAGCATCCATTTCTTCTGATTCACCTCACGGAAATTCAGACTGAAACGCCGCTCCACACCCAGTTGGTATGAACCGACAAACTCCACCACCTCCTCCAATCCTTTCAGGTCAACGGTTACCCGATCCGGCATTACCTCAGTTGCACCAGTGGACTTGAAGGGACTGCGCTCGATGAGGCTGTGAAATCCCCACGCAGGGGAAATACATCCCAGCACCAGCATGGTAACCAAAGCCAAGCGTGCAGTGGAGACCGTCAAAAACACAAAGGCTGACCAAAGTTCTCTGTTTGGTCGGACAGATAATTGCTGTGACCAGGTCACGTTCCGATCCCGCAAAATGCAATTCCTGGCAAATTTCCCTGACATAGGCTGCTTCAGTATAGGTCGGCTGCTCACCAGCGCCGATGGACGCCGCCCCCCCTGCGCACCGGTATTGGACCTTCCACCCGCCCGGCGCCATCGTCCGCAGCATCGGGTTCTGCCGGGCCGATATTCGATGGCTCTTCGCCCAGGACCTGGTCGACGTTGGTTCGGGTCTTGTCATCCAGTCCGGAGTAGATTACCGCACCGGACCGCTCGGCGTCGCCCGCCTGAATAAAGACCGTCGGCTTGATAAAGATGATCAGCTCGCGGGTCGTCTGTGTTTTGCGATCATTGGAGAACAGCAGTCGACCCACTACCGGGATGCTACCGAAAAATCCCAGTTTCCCCTCGGAGTCGCGCATGGTTTTCTCCTGAAGGCCACCAAGCACCACCACTTCTCCGCTCGAAACACTCACGAACGAAGTCGCCTCACGCTTTCCGATAACCGGCTGGC
Organism: Opitutales bacterium; assembly: GCA_016933595.1. Taxonomy (GTDB): domain Bacteria; phylum Verrucomicrobiota; class Verrucomicrobiia; order Opitutales; family JAFGAQ01; genus JAFGAQ01. The sequence goes on from JAFGAQ010000063.1 coordinate 13,642, forward strand.
TGTTGCCATCGATCGTCACCTCGTCGACCACATTTTCAACCGTCTGCTGGATCTCCATCTGAACCATTCCGTTGGAGCCGATCAACGGCTTCACCTTCAACTGCACTCCGATGTCCTTGAACTGCACCTGGCTGCGGGTGCTCAGTCCGGTCGAATCCGTGTTTGAAGACGTTATCACCGGACGGGACTCACCCGCATTGATCACCGCTTCGCGGTTGTGAGTGGTCACAAGCGTGGGAGCCGAAATCACCCGCACGTTCGAATCCTTGCTGGCAGTGTCAAAAACCGTAGCCAACGTGAAGTCCTTGATGGTAAGGGATCGCAGGATCACATCCGTCAACGAACCCTCGAAGCGGATCGGCAAATCGGAGTTCTCATTCACTTGGAAAGTGATCTCATCATTTTCGTCATAGGCCACACCAAAGCGCTCGATCCCCCGGCTGTTCTCGTTGGTCAGCGTCACCTCAGTGATCACCACGTCAATCCTGACCTGAGGCAGCAAAACATCAAGATTCGCGATGATCTCCTTGACCGATCGCACATCCGGTCGAGTGCCATAGGCGAGCACCGCATTGCTCCGTTCATCCGCCACCACCGTCACATACGGGCTAAACTGCAAAGTTCCTGTGCCATCGGCACTCGCCCCCGCTGTAGATGCAGAAGCCGCAGCCCCCTCTCCAGCCGGAGCTTTCGGATCGCCACCGGGCACAGGCACCACCGGTGTTTTTCGGTTCCGGTCGCTCTGCTTGTTTTGTCCCGAAATGATTGAATCGATGATCGCCACGACCTTATCGGCCTCAGCGTGTTTTAGGTAAACCACTTCGTTAATGGTAAGCGGTTCACTGTCCGAATCAAATGTGTCGATCAAGTGCTCCAACATACTGCGGTTCACCGGGCTGGTCACGATCACCACCTGATTCGTGCGCTCATCCGCATCTACCCCGATGTTCCCCTCGAAGAACGCGCGCAGCGGACCATCAATGCTCTCCCGCAGTTTCCGCTGCATGTCCAATGCAGCCATGTAATTGAGCTTGCGGATGATCATCTCGTGATCCGACGGGGAGTCCAGCTGACTCAGTAACCGTTCCACCCGCTGCAGGTTGACAAGCGAATCCGTCACCATGCACCCATTCTTGGATTTCAACGGTTCCACGTAGCCGGTTCCCTGAGTCAGGAGATTTCCCACCAAAGTCATCGCCTCCTCCATCTTCAGGAAACGGAACTCGAAAACCTTGGCATACACCCGCTCGCTTGGAGATAAACCCTGCACACTTCCCTCGATAATATCGGGAGACTTGAACCTCACCATATTCGATGGCAGAACCCGGATAAACGATTCCCCCATCTCCGCCACGGCAATGCCATTCAGGTTCAGAAGAGACTCGATCGCCACGATCGCCTCCGACTTCTTCATCGGACCCTGGCTATCAAAGGATATCGCGGCCCCTGGTAAAGCCTCCGGAGAAAGGATCCGCTTTCCCGTCAATTCACTTAAAAAAACCAACACCTGGTCTACCGATTCGCCTACGAAAAAAAAACGACCGACCGTTTCCTCCGGCGGCTCTGGAACCGCTTCATCCACCAACATTGGCACGAAGGCAGGCGGTGCCCAAGCCTCAGCCGAAGGCGGGCCATCCGGCGCCTGAAACGCCCACAGGCCAGAGCCCGTCAGCAAGCAAAAAAAAGTCAGTTTCGAGAGTAGAGTCATCACGGTGTCCCGTTGGAACCAGAAAGCATGAATTATGGGATCCTGATAATCAATGAAATAACAACCGCACTATCATCCCATCACCCCCCGGACTGCATTTCAACACGAAGGGTGGAGCGGGTGTTTTTCAATCTGTCGAAATCTGCGTCCATCTGCGGATAATATCTGTAATATCGGACGCTCTACTCGCGCGGATATCGCGCAGAAGGAAGAACGGCTCGGTGGGACCCATCGCCCTACCTTGGATATCGGGGATTCCAGGCTAGAGGGGGACAGTTTTCAGACGCCGGGACTCTCATGGGTGTTGGGAAATCCGGTTGCGTAAGATGCCAGTTGCGGGTAGGGATGAGCGTCCCCGCTCATCCGCAATCGATTGAACGGCTGGTGTGGTATGGGAATAGAGGATGGCTGAAGCCACCCCCTCCGGAAGAGGGCTTATGGAATGGATGAACAGGATCAACAGGATTGAAGAAGATTTGTCTC
>JAFGAQ010000417.1 GCA_016933595.1 Opitutales bacterium
AGGCGAGAGGGCCATCAGGTAATTTGAAAGCGTTCCCACCTCACGGGGTTGATCCCACACGATTGCCGCATTGCCATGGAAATGATTCATCGTGTTAGCGTGCGCGTGCCAACCCTTCCGCAGGCCGGACGGATAGAAAGGAATCATAGTATGAGAGACAACGGAGACCATCAGTGCGACCGCATATCAGCGCGAGTCAGGCTGTGTTGGCTTCCCCGGACAATTGGGTGCCTGTTGCTTTCTGCGGGTGGACTTGTTGCGGGCTCGGGGGAGGACGCACGGGATGTTCGGGGACTTTACTTGCAGTATTGTGCCTCATGTCACGGAGCGGGTATGGATGGTGGCAACGGTGGGTCCTTGCTTACGGGAGTCTGGAAGCATGGAAGCACTGATAAGGAAATTGCCCGGGTGATCTCGGACGGACTTCCCGACGAAGGGATGCCGGGCTATTCGGCGCAACTGAGCTCTGATGAAATATTGGCCATGGTAAGCTACATACGGAAGGCTGCCACACAGGCACAGGAGATGCGGGTTCCCCTTTCCGATAGGGTTTCTGGAGCAGAAGCGATCCGTTCCGGTAAGCATCTGTTCCGGTTGGAAACCTTGGTTGAAGCCGCTGAAGTGATCTGGGGAATGGCATACCTGCCCGACGGAAGCCTTCTATACACCTTGCGTTCCGGCCAGTTGATGCTTCGGCATGCCTCGGGGATTGTGGATGAGATCGAGGGCACTCCAGATGTATGGGCAGTGGGGCAGGGTGGCTTACTGGCGGTGACGCCCCATCCGGATTACGCATCAAATGGATGGATTTACCTCGGGTTCAGCGAACACAACGGGGCTTTCGAAGGGGGGCGACCGGCTGGAATGACAACGGTTGTGAGAGGCAGGATAAGCGAGCGAAAATGGGTGGATCAGGAGGTGATCTACAGGGCTCCAAAAGGTAGCCACACTTCGACTCATCACCATTTTGGCACAAGGATCGTCATACGCGACGGATACCTGTTTTTTGGTGTGGGGGATCGGGGCCGGATGGAGATGGCTCAGGAGTTATCTTCTCCGGCAGGAAAGATTCATCGTTTGAAAGAGGACGGCGGCATTCCGGATGACAATCCTTTCCGGGGAGACGGGGTGTTGAGATCCATATGGAGTATTGGGCATCGGAACCCCCAAGGGATGGTCTTGCATCCCGTAAGCGGGGATTTATGGATTGCGGAACATGGCCCCCGTGGGGGTGATGAACTGAATGTGGTTCACAAAGGGCTCAACTACGGCTGGCCAATGATTACTTATGGGATCAACTACGATGGAACCCCGATCACGGAAAAGACCCACATGCCGGGCATGGAACAACCGGTTCACCAGTGGACCCCTTCCATCGCGGTTTGCGGTATCACCTTTTACTCTGGCGATGCCTTCCCGGATTGGAAGGGGTGTCTCTTTGCGGGTGGACTTGTTTCTGAACAGCTCCATCGGATCGAGATCGATGACGGGATGGTTATCCGTGATGAGGTTATCTTGAAGGGACATGGGCGAATCCGGGATGTGGTGACCGGGCCCGATGGACTTCTCTATGTCGCCCTATACCGCGATCGGCCACGCCAGGCATGGATCAAGCGACTGGTGCCGGTTTCCGCAGAATGACACAGAGCGGATGGTTTGCACCTCATTCCCTGATAATCGGCCATCCAGCGAGCTGGAGAACCATTTTGGTGGCGACTCGTCAGGATTGATATCGCACGGACGGGCTACACGGCCTTGGTTTCTGGCGCATGGTACAGACGCCTCAGCTTCGCCGGGGAGAAACAGACGACGAACAATCCATTCCCGGTTTTTTGTGGGCAAAAGACCTGTGGCCTGCTGGATTTGTGGTGAAGGGATTGAGATTATGAATGGTAGCCGGCGATGATTCAGAAGCGGTTTTCGGTTGAATTGTGAGGGGATAGCAGCATCTTTGAGGGCTATGAGTCGAATCGCATTGTGGCTGGTATCGGTTTTTGTGAGTGGAATCGTGGTATGTGAGGGTGGACTCCAGTGGGAGAAGACCCACCTGTCGCTCAAGGCGCGGCCGGGAGAGGATATTTTGCGGGCTGAATATGCGTTTTCGGTGACCGGCAATCCGGTGACGATCCTCCGGACGGAGGCAACTTGTGGGTGCACGACCGCGAAGCTGGCAAAGGACCGTTATCTTCCGGGAGAGACCGGGGTGATTGAGGTGTTGTTTGACACGCGCAATCGCATGGGGGTGCAGCGGAAGTCGGTTTTCGTGGAAACCGATGATCCGGATTCGCCAAAATCGGAGTTGGTCCTTGAGGTGTATATTCCTCAGATTCTGAGGATGGATCCCCGATTTGTGTATTGGGACAAAAACGCCGACTCATGGAATCCGAAAACAATTGTTTTGAATGTGGACGTGGAAGAGTCGGTGGAGTTGGATTCAGTGTCGTCTGACACTCCTCAACTGCAGGTGGATGTGGAAAAAGGAAAGGCTCAAGGGGAATGGCTGGTTCACCTGACTCCGGTGATTCCGGAAGGGGAAGCCCCTTTCTTCAGGGCGGTGATAACATGCACCGCGCGTGTGGGTGGAACCAGGGATGGTGTGCTGAAACGCTTCCTGGGCTATGCATTCATGAAGGAGTATTAGTCTGTGGGCGATCGCGATCATGAGGTTTTTGCGGAGGCGTGTGGCAGATGTGGTTTTTGTGATGGTTCACTGCGGGCGCTGAAGGGAAGTCTATGGCTAATGGTTCCGGCGCTGGTGGTTGCGTTTGTGGCATGGCTGGGCCGACCGGCCGGTTTTCCTCCGGAATCTGCCGCCCCGTCCGTGGACCCATACAGGGTTTCTGAGGTGATGATCGGGCAATGGGAAACGCCTGTCCTTTGGGTTATGGGAGAAGATGCCACAGCCGGGACACAATCGGATGGGATGCGGGAGGTGGTGGTGGTGATCCCGGAACAATTTGAGGAGGGATTGGCGGAGCTGCTCGATAAGTGGACTCCGGGCTCCCGGATCGTTGTGGATTGCGGTAGGTTGGATTGTGATGCAGCCGTGGAGGTGGCCGGACGATTGAGAGCGGAAGTCGGGCTGCCCGATGTCTATGTCCTGGAGAGGAAAGCGCCATGATTCGCAAAAAGGCACTCCTGTGGTGGGTGGACACGATTCTGCTGCTGGCATTGGCGGGGATCTTTGTGTATTCGGGTGTGATCAAACTGATGGGGCCGGGTGCGTTTTACGAAGACCTCCTGGGATACCGGATTATTGGACCGTTTGTGGCGTATCCCGTGGCTTTTTTTCTGCCGGCGTACGAGTTGGTGTGCGGCGTTGGATTGTTCTTTGGCAGGTCGAGGAAAGCGGCTCTAATGGGAATATTGATCATGCTTATGGTCTTCATGGCGGCAATCCTGTCTGCATGGGTTCGGGGGATCGATGTATCGTGCGGGTGCTTCGGAGGTGAATTGGAGGGAAACGTGGCTTCGTATGATCCGCTCATGTGGCTGTTGCGGGATGCTGCGATGCTGTTGATGGTCGCAAGGCTTTGGTGTGGCCCGCGTAGCGTTTAGTATAGGCGGTTCTCGGCTGGGATGGGGATTCAGAGTGCAGATCAGGCGAATCCGATGTAAGGAGCCAAACCACAGGCATGGTCGCGGATTTCTGAAAGAGGACCACGACACGTCCGGGACAAAGCTTAAAGAAAATTCAGTTTCCACTGAGGGGTGGATTAAGAAAGCCCCTCTATGATGGAAAGCTATGATCAACTTAGGCACAGTCGGTGCCATGCAGGCCGGGGAGAGATCTCTCCGCCTGCTGGATGTTGTACAGTTCTTTAGTCCGATCAGCGGCGGGATCCGGAGGTATGTCGAGGACAAGGCCCGGTTTCTGTCGCAAGAGGACGGGGTATCGCATTGCGTGGTGATTCCGGGAAAGACTGCCGGGGAATGGGAGTTGGACCGGACCCGGTTTGTGCAAATCCCATCACCGGCCATGCCGGGATCGAAGAGTTACCGGCTGCTGCTGGATAACAAGCGGTTGAAGGGATTGATGGATGAATTCAATCCCAACGTGATTGAACTCGCAGATCCATTTCAAAATGCATGGACAGCAACCTCATGGGCGAGGAGAAACGGTGCCAGAACGGTTGGTTTTTACCATTCCGATTGTCCCCGTTCATGGGCACGGTGGGTATCGAAAAAGCTGGGCCGGCCTGCGGGAAACTTGAGTCAGCAGGTGATCGGTTCGTATTTGGGGGCCATTCTGGGGCGGATGGATGCGCTGTTCACAGCATCGCGTCGTTTTGAGCGTTATTGGGGGCAGTATCTGGACATTCCCGTGTTTCACACGCCTTTGGGTTTCGATGACAGTATTTTTCATCCGATCGGGGAAAGGAATGGGTTCAGGAAGCAAATCGGAGCAACCCCGGACGAGCCGCTTCTGGTTTTTGCGGGGCGTTTGGCAGCGGAAAAACGGATCCATCTTCTTTTGAACGCCTATGCACGACTGATCCGGGACGGAATCCATGCACGGCTGTTGATCGTCGGAGACGGTGAGGACAAACCCAGATTGGAGTCGATTGCGCGGGAGATCGGAGTGCAAGTGGACTGGCTTCCGTATGAAGCGGACCGGACGAAGCTGGCGGAGATCTATCGCTCGTGTGATGGTTTCGTGCATGCGGGACGGGGGGAGACCTTTGGGCTGGCGGTGATCGAAGCGGCGGCCTGCGGGTGCCAAGTGGTGGCATTTAGTGGGTCCGGTTTGGATGATGCTTCGGCATGCAACCGGTATTCGAAGCTGGTCCGGGAGGGTGATATCGGGGGATTTGCGCAGGCGATGGCAGATGTTGTGCGTGCACCACTCACCCAAAATGCCAAATGCCTTGAGTGGGAGGTGATGCGCAACGGGCATTCCACGAGAGCCGTTTTCGAACGCAACCTTGGATACTACCACAGTCTGTGCCATGGCCATGACGTTCAGTGGGTATCAAAAGTGCTGTCGGACTGTTCGCAGAATCCGATACCTCAAATAGAAGAGGTGCTGAATGCCAGCTGACAAACAGAACCCTATGCGAACGCAAGCCGGTGGAAAGGTGCTCCCGGACCCGGATATGACGATCCCGGCTGATGATCAGGCGGGGGGCGGTCAAGCGTTTCCGGTCAAGGTTTCGATTCAGAATCTTTGGCGAATCGGGATCGGGTTGCTTTGTAGCCTGTTGGCTTTGTTTCTGGTGGTGCGTTTGAATGGCGAGGCGGTGGATTGGAGCCGGATTTCTGAAATCTCGCCTCTGCTGACAAGCGGGCTGTTTGGGATGATCGCTTTGGCGTGGATTTGCAACGGGCTGCGGACCTGGATCATGGCGCGGACGCTCGGGCATCATATGAGCTTGATGCGTGCGATTGGAATCACTTTGTCCTCGGAGTTTGCGATTGCCGCGACCCCCGGTGGGATCGGTGGAGTAGGGGTTCGGGTTCTGTTGCAGAAACGTCAAGGCATTCCGGCGATGAAATCCATGGCGATGTTTGGAACGGATGTTGCGGCGGACTCGCTTTTCTTTGCGCTGCTGGCGCCTTTCGGGTTGGCTGCGCTGCTGCATCTTGAGCCCTTTGCCGGTTGGATCAGAGGCGGATGGTCGCATGTAAGCGGACTCTTGGAGCCAATGAAAGGGCACCCGTTCGGTATGGGGTTGATTGGGGTGTCAGGAGCCATGCTTACGGGTATTGCGATCTGGCATTTGGGCAGAAGGCGAAAAGGGATAGCGGAGAGGCGCAGTCATCGATCGGTTGATTCAATTCGAGTGTGGTACCGGAAATGGACGGATTCCATGGGTGATCTTTGGATCAGGAACAAGAAAACCTGCACGCTCGTGGTGGCGATTGCGGCAGTTCAATGGACCTGTCGGTATGGAGTGCTGGTGCTTTTGGTGCACGCGATGGGTTTCTCGATCAATCCCTTGGCATTGTTTTTGTTACAGGGCAGTCTATTTGCGCTCTCGCTCGTGGTTGTGGTACCGGGTGGAGGGGGAAGTGTCGAGCTGCTGTCTTCACTGGTTTTGAATCCGCTGATGGGTGGAGGAATTGCCCTGATGGTGGTCGTGTTGTGGCGTCTGTTCACCTACTACCTTTATTTGGTCGGGGGCGGGATTGCATTCGCGTTGCAAGCCATGATACCCGGACGGCGGATGCTCGAAAACGCGGTTGATCCGGTTTCCGAATCGGTTTCCTGACACTTCTCCGTTGCTTATCGGCAAATCTGTGGTGCGGTCGAGTGGCGCAATCCATACGCTATTGGGTAGGGATTGTCTCAAGGGGTGTGACAGGGGGGATTCACTCGTCAGTGAACCGGTTGTGAGCGCTCCAAGACAAACAGCATCTGTTTACATCCGGTTGAAAAGCTGCTGCCAACTAAAAGAACACCGTTTTTTTCCAAAACGGGCGGACATAAGACGCAAAAAAAGGCCGCCGGAATGACCGGCAGCCTTAAAATGTATCCTATGGGGAACGCTGTGACCTTCTCCCGAAGGCTGATTCCTCAGGATGCAATTCGGGTTACAATACTCCCTTGAGCTTGGAACCAGCCTTGAACTTTACAGTCTTTGCGGCAGGGATCTTGATCTTGGCCTTGGTCTTGGGGTTTACGCCTGTGCGGGCTGCCCTCTGACCTACGCTGAAGGTTCCGAATCCGATGAGTTGCACTGCATCACCCTTCTTGAGGGAAACCTTTACGGATTCCATGAAGGCGTCGAGGGCCTTTTCCGAATCTTTCTGGGTCAATCCGGAGTGCTTAGCGATGGACTCGATCAGTTCTGATTTATTCATAGGTGTGTGAATGAGGATTATTGGTTGAGATTAATAACTCTGCTACCTTTTGGGGATAGAATCTAGGCGTAGCATTCATCAACCCGACAAATTGTTCAAGTCCTTTATGCGAAAAAATGCCCTCAAAGCCGCATTTTTAGGGCGATTTCGGGCATTTTTCGTGTTTTTTCCGGTGGATTCGGTGGGTTAGGACTGCTCACACGTATCAAGAGGGAGTGTTTTTTGCTCAGGAATCCAATCTGATTGGACGCTCAAGGATGAGATCGTAGTCCGAAAAACCGTGTTTGTGATAAAACTGAATGGCATTGGCGTTGCCTGCGGATACCCGGACCGAAATCCTCTTGTAGCAATGCTCATCGCACCAATTTTGAAAGGCGGTGAACAACAGGTGACCGACGGACCGGCCTCTCGCTTGCGGGATGACAAAAAAGGTGTCGAGTTCGGCCATGCGGCATGGGGTTCGGTGGGCCGGGTAATCCGTCTCTCCTCCAGTGATAAAACCAAGGATACTGCCATCGGCATCCTCTGCGAGAATGACAACACCGCTGTTGAGGATGCGGTCCAGATAAAACTCGGATCCCAGCGGGGAACGGGTCCAATTCAGATCAAGCGAAGGATCAAAGGAGTGATCGAATTTGAACAGAGCCGAATCGAGCTCAAGGATGGCCGCAAGGTCCGGTTCGAGAGCGGAGCGGGTTTTTATGGTGTTGGCGTCTTTTTCCATTGTGCAGGATACCAAGTGTGGTTCAATCGCACCTTTGATGCAACATCATCGTTGGAACGAATTGCTTCATGAAACCTTATCTTCTGGTTACTGATCACCCTGAACGCTGGCGAGAGATTCTACCGGGGGCTTCCCTCATCTCGGCGCGGGCTTATTTCACGGACAGTGAATATGCGGGGAACAAAACCGCGCGGGTGATCAATCTCTGCAATTCCTACCGCTATCAGAGCAAGGGCTACTATGTATCCCTGGTTGCCGAAGCGCGCGGTCATCGGCCACTACCCGCCATCGAAACCGTCAGGGACACCCGGCAGCCCTCTATCATCCGCTTGCTTTCCTCTGATATTCAGGAAGTGATCCAGAAGTCTTTTCAGAATTGGAAAGAGGATGTGTTTGAGTTGAGGATATATTTTTCGCGAACCCCGGAGAAAGCATTTGAGAAACTGGCCCGCCAGATGTACAATCTGTTTCCCGCGCCTTTGCTGAAAACACAGTTCAAAAAGACCGAGGACGGGTGGACTCTTGTCAACGTGAGCATGCTCTCGCTTTCGCAGGTACCTTCTCAGGAACGGCCCTTCATGAAAGATGCGGTGGAGCGTTTTGTGGGTGGTCATGGAGTGAGTGTGCGGCGGAAGCATTTCTCGCGGTATAGTTTGGCGATTTTGTATGATCCCAAGGATCCCGCAGAGAAAGCATCGGATCCGAAAGCGATCCAGAACTTTGTGCAAGCTGCCGAGTCGCTCTCGATTGACTGCGAGTTGATCGGGCAGGATGACTATGGCAAGATCGCGGAATTTGATGCTTTGTTTATTCGGGAAACGACCGGAGTAAACCACTACACCTATCGTTTCGCGCGCAAAGCGGAACACGAAAATCTCGTGGTGATCGACGACCCGAAATCCATCCTGAAGTGTGCCAACAAGGTTTTCCTGGCCGAGATCCTCTCGAGGCTCAGGATTCCGATTCCGAAAACCGTCCTGATCGACCGCGAGAACCATGCGCAGGCGATCGAACAGCTCGGGTTTCCAATCGTGCTCAAGAAGCCCGATTCGTCCTTCTCCCAGGGGGTCAAAAAAGCCGAAAACCTCAAGCAATGGGAAACGGAGCTTGCCCATATGTTTGAGAGCTCCGATTTGGTGGTCGCACAGCAATTCATACCAACCGAATTTGATTGGCGCATCGGGGTGCTCAACCGGAAGGTCTTGTATGCGTGCCGCTACTACATGGCGCCCAAACACTGGCAGATCTACAACCGGACAAGCGCCCGGAATACCCGTGTTGGAAAGTCGGAAACCGTTCAACTCGAGGAAGTTCCATTGATTGTGCTCAATACGGCGCTCAAGGCGGCGAATGCGATTGGCGATGGGCTCTATGGTGTGGACATCAAGTTGGTGGGGTCTCAGTGTATGGTGGTCGAGATCAATGATAACCCGAGCATTGACAGCGGAGTGGAGGATAAGGTGCTCAAAAGCCGCCTGTATTCTGCCGTAATGGAAGAATTTTTCAGGCGAATGGAGTTAAAGGCAACAGCCTCGGCACCCACCGGGGGCAGTGGAAATGGCCGATCCCGCAAACACCCGGCATCCGCAGTTGCTGGAGGAGTGGGGGAATTGGGTGTGTCTTGAGGAGAAGAAACGATTTGAAAAGGCGACAGGAACGCCACTACCATGAAGAATAGCGGATACATTCAAGCCAACACGATGGGGAAACTGCATGATGCCAGAGAAGCATCCTTGTCTCCCTTGGATCGGGGTTTTCTCTATGGCGATGCGATATACGAAGTGTGGAGAACCTACGACAGTGTTCTCTTCGCGATGGAAGCACATTGGGAGCGTTTGATCCGGTCGGCGTTGGGAATCGGGATGGCGATGCCGTTGACGGCTGATTCGATCATGCCCGAGATCCGCAAGACCGTGAAAGCCTGGCGATCAAACACCGGGATGGATTCGGAGGTCTATGTGCGCCTGCAAATATCGAGAGGCGCGGGTGAAATCGGGTTGAACCCCACCTATTCTGAAAGCCCGAATTGGGTGATTCTGGTAAAGGCCCTCCATGATCTTAGTCCGGAAGCCCTCGACAGAGGGTATTCGGTTGGGATATCGCGGTCGGTCAGGCGCAATCCCCGATGGGCACTGTCCCCGGAGTTGAAAACCGGGAACTACCTCAACAACATCATGGGCTTCGCCGACGGCCTTGAGCGCGGACGGGATGAGGTCCTGATGCTCAATGGCGAGGGCTTGATCACGGAGGGGACCACCCGCAACATCTGGCTGGTATTGGAGGATCGGGTGGCGGGGCCGCGTCAGGAAGACGGAATCCTCGGTGGTGTTACCCGTGGCCTGTTGCTGAGGCATGCCGGAGAGTTCAGCGATCTGCCGTTTACAGAAGAGCCGCTTCATGAAGCCATGCTATCCAAAGCGCGGGAGGTGTTTTTCTCGTCCACGACGCAGGACATTCAACCGGTGGCCTGTGTCGACAACCTTTCATTCAAAACCGGGCCGGCCACCATCACCCGGTCGATCAAGAACTGTTTCCGTCGCTGGATCAGTGAATACAACCGGACCCACTCTCATTGGAAGGTCGATGCGTGAAGTGTGGCGTGCTGGTTTGCGGGGTTTCGCTTGGAATAAACCCAAAATATCGGCTGCCACCTTTGCAAACTCTTGACATCCGGGAGCGTGGAAGGTTCATATCTACAATTTTCACAATTTCCACACGCAAAGGATTTCCATGGTCTCCTCACAATTATTGACACTTGCGGCAGCTCAGGCTCCCCAGCAGAGCAACCCGATGTTCATGCTTGGCTTTTTTGCACTCATGTTCGGCGGCATGTATTTCCTCATGATCGCTCCGCAGCGCAAGAAGCAGAAGGAACACGAGGAAATGGTGAAAGGATTGAAGGCCGGAGACGAAGTGCTGACCTCATCCGGAATCTATGGAAAAATCAATAGCGTGAAAGACGGCCGGATCGTCGTGACGATCGGTGAGTCCACCAAGGTTGAAATGAGTCCGGCATTTGTGCAGCAGAAAATCGTGCGGACCGAAAAGAAAGACAAGGCGTAGTATCTTTCCATTTTCTTTCAAAGTCACCTGAAGCCTATCCAATTTTCAAAACCCCATACTGAATGAAGAAGCGTATTATTTGGAAACTCGTGGTATCCGCGATGCTCATTGCGTGGTCAGTCATGAGTCTGATCCCGGTCAACGATATCGATTTCGCGGAATACCTTGAGACGGAAGTCAGCGCGAACTACAGCGAGTTTCAGGTGCTTCTGGATGAAGCCAGAACCATGATCTCCGACGATAAGGAAGTGAATTCCGTGTACGTCGCTCTGAGCAATCTGGTAACCGATCAGAAACTCGACCTTCGCAAGTTCTTCCCGCACATTAACCTTAGGGACATCAAGAACATCGAGCGCAGCAATGAGATCCTGCTCAAGCACTTGCTGGCCACGAGCCGGGGCAAGATCAAGAAAGGCTTGGACCTGCAGGGTGGGGTATCCTTTACGCTTCAGGTGGACCAGTCGGCCATCGAAGGCAAGGAAAGCTATGAGCTCGAGGAACAGCTTTCCAAGGCGATCGAAATCATGGAGGAGCGGGTCAATGGACTCGGCGTGAGCGAACCGGTCATCCGTGCCGTTGGGGACAGCCGCATTGAAATCCAGATTCCCGGATTGAGTGTGCGTGAAAACCCGCAGGTAATTGATGCATTGAAGAAGCCGGCTCGTTTGGAGTTCCGGCTCGTTCACCGGGATCGTGCCCCGTCGGGCATCGCGGAAAATGACATTCCTCCGGCCGGCTACGAAAAGCTGATAATGGAGCGGGAGGATCACAAGACTGGAGAAGTGCAGTATATTCCCTACTATGTGAAGCGGGTTCCCGAGGCCACGGGTGAGATTGTGGCCCGTTCGGTTCCAACCATGGATGAAACCGGCGGATTCAAAATCAATATGACGTTTACGGACGAGGGAAGCGACCGCTTTGCCAAGATCACCCGAATGATCGAAGACGAGAACCGCCGCCGAGAGCAGGAAACCGGGGCTTCCAATCCGGGACAGCTGGCTATCGTGCTCGATGGTATCCTGCACAGTGCGCCGACGGTCCGCGAGGAGATCCGCGGAGGGGGTGCCGAGATCAGTGGTGACTTTACGCAGCGCGAGGCTATCGAGCTTTCGAATGTTTTGAATAACCCTTTGGCGGTGGAGCTGGAAGTGGCGGAAATGTATGAAGTCGGACCCTCCCTCGCTGAGGATGCCCGGGACGCCAGTATCCGGGCCGCGCTGCTCGGCGGTTCGCTGGTGATGATTTTCATGGTCGCCTACTATGGGATTGGCGGGATTGTCGCGGTGATTTCGGTCGCGATCAATCTTGTGATCCTCCTCGGGGTGCTGGCGAGTTTCGGAGCAACCATGACTTTGCCGGGTGTGGCCGGTGTCGTCCTGACGATCGGTATGGCGGTGGATGCCAACATCCTGATCTTTGAACGTATCCGTGAGGAACTGCGGGCCGGAAAGAGCACCATCAATGCCTTGCGGGGAGGTTACGAAAAGGCGCTTTCCACCATCGTGGACGCAAACGTGACCACCTTGATCACCTCCATGATCCTCATCTGGATGGGCAGTGGTCCAATCAAAGGATTCGGGGTCACCCTCGCGATCGGTATTGGGGGTACCTTGTTCTGTTCGTTGATCGTGAGCCGCCTGGTCCTTGAAGTTTTGGTGGAAGGTCTCAAGGTCAACCGGATCCTCGGGTTCACGCTTTTGGGAAACACGGCCTTCGACTTCATGAAGTTCCGGGTTCCCGCATTTATCGTGAGCTGGAGCATTGTGTTGATCGGGTTTGGACACCTTATCTATAGCCACGATCACATCTTCGGGATCGATTTCGTGGGTGGAGACGAGCTCTCGGTGGAATTCAGCGAAAAGATTGCCATGAGCGACTTCCAAGCTATCGCCGAAGCCGAAAATGCCGGGGAAGTCAGTGCGGTTTACCAGACTCTCATTGGCGATAATAAATCGATCATCAAGATCCAAACCGAAGTCGGACAGGGCAACCGCTACTTTGATGCCCTTCATGCGGCATTCCCGGATGCCGGACTCAAGCTGATCGGAGAAAATACGATCGGTGCTTCGGTGAGTCAGGACATCCAACGTCAGGCGGTTCTGTCTGTTTTGGTGGCGCTGATGGGTATTTTGCTCTACGTGGCGCTGCGGTTCGAGGTAGGCTATGGTGTGGGTGCGGTCATCTCGCTGGTTCACGATTTGTTCATGACCCTCGGGATCTTCGTGTTTGTGGGAGGTCAGTTTACCGCTCCGATGATTGCGGCCGTGTTGATGGTGATCGGTTACTCGATCAACGATACCATCGTCGTGTTTGACCGTATCCGTGAAGAGCTGGGATTGCGTCCGGGCATGAGCCTCTATGACGTTATCAAGCTCTCGATCAACGCCACTCTCGGACGAAGCATCCTGACCAGTTTCACAACTTTCATATCCGCACTTGCGCTCTACATCTTTGGAGCGGGCGTGATCACCGATTTTGCGTTCATCTTCATGACCGGTATCATTACGGGAACGTTTTCCTCGATCTTCATTGCGAGTCCGATCTTCTATTGGTGGCACAAGGGCGACCGTAAGCATGTTGAGGAGCGTGAGCTTTTGCCGAAGTATGAATGGCAGAGCAGTTCCAAAGCTGCTGACTGATCGCTGTTCCCTTTCCGCCCGACACATTTGTTAATCGTTGAATTGGACAGCTCAACCGGTATCCCAGGATGACCTGAATCGGGTCCAGCGCAAGCTGGGCTGTGGGCACGTGACCGCAGCGCTTCTGTGCCAGCGTATCCATGGCGACGAACGGGAAATGCGGAGGTTTCTGGCTCCCCGTTTGTCCGGCATATCCGATCCATTCTCGATAAAGGGAATGGATGCGATCGTGTCCCGTATTCTGTTGGCACGCAGGAAACGGGAGCGCATCCATGTTTTCGGGGACTATGATGTGGATGGGGTTTCCAGTACGGTTTTGATGGTGCAGGTGCTCTCCGAAATCGGGTGTTCGGTTTCTTATTCCATGCCCCGGAGAAACGATGAGGGATACGGGCTCACGGTTTCGCACGTCGATAAAGTGGTGAGTGAGCATCCGGTGGATGTTTGGATGGCGTTGGATTGCGGTTCAAACGCACATGCATCGGTCCGGTTTCTCCGCGAAAAAGGGGTGGATGTGCTGGTGATTGATCACCATCAGGTGCGGAATGGTCTGCCGGATGGGGTGTTGATGATCAATCCGCATGCCGATGGCTGCGAATCCCGCGGCCAGCTTGATCTGTGTGCCGGAGCTTTGGTGTTTAAACTGATCCAGGCATTGATGAATCGGATTCAGGACGACCGGAACGACCATTGGGAAGGGTCCGCACTCAAGGATTATCTGGATCTTGTCGCCTTGGCTTGTGTCACGGATCTGGTTCCGCTGGTTAACGAGAACCGTGTGCTGGTCCATTTCGGACTTCAGCGCTTGAGCCGGAGCAAGCGTCCGGGGATACAGGCACTGATGGATGTATCGGGGATTGACTTCGGACAGAGCCTCGATGCCAGCGACATCAGCTACAAACTAGGCCCCCGTATCAATGCCGGAGGACGACTCAACGACGCGATGCTTCCGGTTCGCCTGCTCTTGTCGCAGGACTTCAATTCGTGCGTGAAAGATGCCTGCGAGCTCGAGGGCATGAATCAGGAACGCCAGTTTATCGAACGCTGTGTTTACGCATCCGCGGTTCGATGCATCGAAAAAAACGGATTGAGCAAGCGGCACGGTCTCGTTTTATATGATCCCGAGTGGCATACCGGCGTGGTGGGTATCGTTTCCAATCGCCTGGTTCGGCAGTTCAACTGTCCGGTGATCGTCCTGGGAAACGAAGGCTCCATCGCCAAAGGATCCTGCAGGGGAGTGGATGGATTGGACATGGTGGAGATCCTGGATCAGTGCTCGGAATACCTGATCGAATGGGGCGGTCACCCGATGGCGGCCGGGCTTTCCATTCAACCCTCGGATGTTCCGGCTTTTTCCGACCGCTTTGATGCGTTGGTTGCAAACGCGAAGCCGGTGGATTCCGGCTTTCCCTTGCGCGAAAATGGGACAAAGGTGGATTTGTGGGTGACTCGGGACCAGATCAACCGTGATCTGACCGACGAGCTCCGCCGTTTTGGTCCATTTGGAATCTGCAATCCTGAGCCAATCCTCGGTTTGAAGGATGTTCCGGTCGCCCGCTCGCCGGTGCAGTTCGGGTCAGACCACTACAAGTTCTGGGTTGGGCTGGACCGGCATGAATACGATCTGATTTGCCTTTCGTGGAACGGGGCTTCCAATATGCCATCCGCAGGCCGGAGCGTGGATATCCTGTTCCGGTTGAAATGGCATGAGTGGAGGGGCAAAGGATACCCGGAAGCCACGATCGTGGATTGGCGCTATAGTGCGGAATGACAGGACCGCAAATCCCACCTGTTGCTGTGACAGCGTCTGACCACGTGTCTCGGCTGAATCCCAATCTCTCCTCCCATCGGGATGCCGACCATTCGTGTCGTACCGCTCTCAGACATATCCCTTCAGCATATCTGGAAGCTGATTGAGGCTGTATCTTAGCGAGGTGAGGGTAAATGCATTGGCATCCGCATCGGAGCTGAGAATGAAACGCAGCTCCGGACACTCCTCCCAATAAGGGGTGGCGGGCAACGGGATTTGAAATGGCCCCACATGAGTCGGCTCTTCGGATTCGGTTTGGTTTGCTTCCTCACCTTGAGGCAGGTCCGGTTTGGGTTGAAGGCTGCCAATCATGCGCTTGGCAACATACACAGCAGATGCCTGAGCCTGATACTCGCCGGCGAGCATCGGCTGGTTTTGATGGTTTACCGGATGAGTGACATCGGGGGGGATATTGTGGGATGTTAGATAATGAGCCGCGATTTGGGTATGGTCCCATCCGATGATCTCCTGCTGAAGGGTGAGCATCTCGTCCTCAGTAGAGGGCCCCATCCGGATGATCCGGTGCATTTCCGGAGTAAAGGCATAGAGTGCCACCAAATGCCCAACACCATGGATCAGGCCT
This sequence comes from Opitutales bacterium, assembly GCA_016933595.1. Taxonomy (GTDB): domain Bacteria; phylum Verrucomicrobiota; class Verrucomicrobiia; order Opitutales; family JAFGAQ01; genus JAFGAQ01. The sequence goes on from JAFGAQ010000417.1 coordinate 15,624, forward strand.
GAGACATAGTCGGAGTCGCCTTGAGCCGAATGCTCGGAGTAGCTCAACAGCTCGCGGGTCATGATCGCGCACCCAATGCTCTGCCGCCAAAAGGACCGCCAATCCACGTCCGGTGCCTTATCCGTGAAGCGCTGTAAATCCTCCAGAACCGGGGTCGCCAGAGCCATTTGCCGGATTTGTTTGGTTCCCAGATAAAACACGGCATCCTGCACACTGTTCACCTTTTCAGTAAAACCGAAGAAAACCGAATTCACCATTTGCAGCAACCGGGCCGTTAGGGAAGGGTCCCTCCGGATAATCTCAGCAATTTGGCCGGTGTAGTCCTGGTCGGCAGTCGCAAGATCCTGAAAAGTGGAATTGATGCGCCGGAGCGAGCCCAATCGAGGACATGACTCAATCGACTTTCGGATTTCTGCGTCAGAAAATGGCATCGGAATTGTGGATCATAGAATCAGCATTCGTTCGCTTCTTCAATTCCAAATGAACCCCGCGTGCAACACCATCATTCGCTTCCCGGCAGATACCCCTGATTGAGTTGATTCCGGATGCGGCTGAGCTGGTTTTTCCCTTTTTCGATTTGAATCCGGGTGCTTTCCTTTTGGCCGAGCAAGGCGAGTTTGTCGAACTCAAGTTGATCGATGAGCTTCTCGGTTTCGCCACTGCTTGGCTGGGAATACCCGATTTCGGTGGCCTCCTGAATGGTGACCGAATGGGATCCCTGGTTGAGAATGAACCCTCCGACAATGCACAGAACCGATAGCGCAAGGTATGTGAATGAAATGTCCTCTGAGGACAGAATGCTCACATAGAGAAACACCACACCGATGGTTTGTATGAGTAGGGAGGTGAACATCCCGCCAGCTTTTGAATGCCGGTTACGGACAACCGGATTCTGTCGACCATGCCGGGACGGTTTCCCCTTGATTGTGCTTTTCAGCGAGTTCAGTTCCTTGTCAATCTTGTCAACCGACACCCCCAAACTGGCGGCTTTTTCTTCCATTTCCTTGAGGGTTTTCTCCGCCATCTGCTGTTGAATCCTCAGGTCTGCCTGTTTCTCCGCCCAAGCGGATGCTATCTTTGCACGGATGCGTGAACGGTCTTCAAGCGACAGCAATGAATTATAGGCATTGATGGAGGCCCGGGCGTTACTTGCCAATCTCCAGGTTTCCCCCGTGTGGCGGAAATAGACCGGCTTGTTTTCGAGGAAGGAGAGCATCGCATCCGCAGTGTTGACAAACACCCGCCGCAGCAACTCCGGCGTGAAATGGCTGAATTCAGCCAAGAGCGACAAATACGCGCGATGATCCTTCTCGGGAATAGTGTGGCAGATCATTGTGTATTGTTTGAGTTTGGTCATGCATTCCTCAAACAGTTTGGGCTGTTCCTTTTCGACCACCGAACTGATCGCGAGCCGGGTTTCCCGGTCGAGCGTGTATCCATTGGGATGTTTTCCAAACAGCTTCGGGTAGCGGCTCCTGACCCAGTTCATACACTCCTGGCTCTCTCCGGGAGTGCACATCATGGCGATGGTTTCGTCGTTACAAACCTTGAGCAATGCCGCCCACTTCATCCAGCGTTTTTCGACCTCATTGAACTGCGCCAGAATGCGATGGCCCTTTTCGATGAGTTCCTGGATATTCCCGGACTGGCTTTTTTTGTTCTGAATCAGGCTGTAAAGCAGGGAAGGGTATCCTCTTGTTTCCTGAAAATACTGGTGCGATACATTGGGATCGAAGTCGTAGGCTTCGAGCAATCGGAGCGTTTCTTCGGCGTTCAGCGGCTCGAGCCGGATCTGCACTGCCGAGTTCACAAGGGATTCCCAGTTGTTGAAGGTTCCCGGAATTTCAATGAGGTTGCTTTCGGACGAAATCAGTAACGAAACCACTTGGGTCGGGAGAATCGATTCCGACACGCGGTTCAGGAAATGGGTGAAACTGCTTTTGATCGATGACGGAATGTCCGGGTAATCATCAACAATGAAGATGATCCGCAGATCCTGGATCAGGTTGATCCCGGATGCCAGATTCTCGGGGTTCTCGATAATCGAAAGAAGCGTGTCAGCCCAATGCCGCTCGACGCTGACAGTCTCACCGCGATCGGTGTTCAAGGCCCTTTCCGGTGAATTGATCGCCATGATCATGGGTTCCATATCCCCCATGTTGGTCTGTGCGGACCCGATCAAATCCCTGAAAAAGGCATAGCCGCTATCATAGGAGGTAGTCCCTCCAATGTGGAAGGATAGAACCGGCAATCCTTCCTCCTGAAGATAGTTTGAGAATTGGTTCAGAAATGCGCTTTTTCCAATCCCTTCCGGGCCCCATACCAATGCAAACTGAAAATGGGCACGCATCGACGAGCGGTGGAGCAGATGCTTTTCCACCAGTTGAAGCTCTTTTTCGCGTCCAATGAAGTATTGGGAGGCCATTTCATCATCGATTATCGGACTTCCGTTGCGAATCTTAACTCTACTTTGACGAATGAGGCCGGGAAAATGTCTGTCGGATTGGGGATGGCTTGGGGCGTTGATGGTCCAAAATGGGACAACCGGAGCTTGCGACTTGCGGATTCCTGGTGCAGCTTGCGTTTCCAATATTGCAATGCGATCATCCGCTGAAACCGTAAACGTAAGCGGTTGATTGGCGCCCCCCCCTTTCTCCTTTTATGAACACATCCGAAAAACCTGTTTGGACAACGATCAAAGAATACCGTGACATTCGCTTTGAGTCCCTTGGCAGCGAGGGAATCGTTAAAATCACGATTAACCGCCCGGAAAAAAGAAACGCATTCCGTCCCGAGACGGTCCATGAAATGATGGATGCATTCTCGATTGCCAGGGATGACGGCAGGGTAGGGGTGATTCTTCTCACGGGAGCCGGGCCTCACTCCGATGGAAAATACGCGTTCTGCTCTGGTGGGGATCAGACCATTCGGGGACAGGCAGGCTATGTCGACGCTGACGGGACCCCCAGGCTCAACGTGCTCGACCTCCAGAAAATGATCCGCTCGATTCCAAAGGTGGTGATTGCTTTGGTTGCCGGATATGCCATCGGTGGCGGACACGTGTTGCATGTGGTGTGCGATCTTACGATTGCGGCGGATAACGCCGTGTTCGGGCAAACCGGTCCTCGGGTGGGCAGCTTCGACGGAGGCTTCGGGTCCAGCTACCTTGCCCGTTGTGTGGGGCAGAAAAAAGCGCGTGAGATCTGGTATCTTTGCAGGCAGTATTCCGCCAAACAGGCTCTCGACATGGGTTTAGTCAATGCGATGGTGCCTGTCGATTCGCTCGAATACGAAGGGATCCAATGGGCTAGGGAGGTCATGGAGAAAAGCCCATTGGCAATCCGTTGCTTAAAATCCGCTTTTAACGCCGAATTGGATGGTCAGGCCGGGATACAGGAACTCGCTGGAAATGCGACTTTGCTCTACTACCTCAGTGAGGAAGGATCCGAAGGAAAAAAGGCATACCTCGAAAAACGCCGTCCCAATTTCATCAAATACCCATGGTTGCCGTAATCATGCATCAAATGTATTTGCAATATTCATCATTCTGCATCAAATATTGACACTATATGAGGATTACGGTCGATATTGAGGAATCCACTTTGACTGAGCTGCTCGAACTGACCGGAAAGCGCAAGATGAGTCCGGCAGTGGCGGAGGCGGTTGAAGGCTACGTAAGACGGTTGAAGGCCAGCCGTTTTGGGAAACAGATCGTGTCGGGAGCCTACGATTCGGAATCCAGCGACGGGACTCACACGGGAGCTTTGTCTGACGCCTCTGGGCGAAAGTAATGGGTCGGATGCGAAACCAATGAATCCTGAAACAGGAGTGGAAACGTGGGATCCCGGTGACAGGGTCTTGGTGGACCTGAGCGTTTGGAGGTCGGTCCTTGGTTTGCCGGACGGACCTCCGGTGCAGCCAGTCGCCCGATTGGTCGTGGGCCACCTGCTGGATGAATACGGGGTGGTGATCAACGACTGGGTATATTTTTCGCTCCTGAGGGAAGCTCCTGACAAATGGAAAGCGGAATGGATGCTCTACCTGAAAGCGATTCCACGCCTGCCTTTAAAGAAAACGACCTTGGATATTGCGCTCCAACTGACTTGGGAACTCACCAAAAACGGGTTTTCGCTGAATCCGCAGTCCGCGATCAATGCGGCCCAATCGCTGCAGTACCAGATCCCGCTGTACACAATGGATCCACTGCATGAGGTCCTTGGGCGATACCGCAGGGTCGGGATCTTTCAACCCTGAGGCTTACTTCTTGAGGACCGAAAGCAGTTTCTCCGTGCTCATCCGGATATTATCCGCCCACCTGAGCCCAACAATCGGTTTGCCGGTTTCAGCATCATTAAAAGGAAGCAGCTCATCATCGTCGACCAGAAACCGGTAGTCGACCGTCAACTCCTCGCCAGCCTTGATATCGCGGCCGGCAAACACAAAACCCAAATGCCAGAGTCCATTGGGAGAAAAACTGTGGTTGATATTGCATTCATCGGGCCAATCCGCGCTTACGGTGTAGAAGCGCTCAAACCATCGGACCGACGAAGTGTCCTCAATACTGCCGGGCTCGAATGCGAGCTTTTCCTCCAGGCTGTAAACCCGGTCAATGCGATCCGGAGAAACAATGACGGATCCCTGAATGGCATCCGTCAGGAGGAAAATTCCACGGCCTGCGCCGGGTATGCGGGAGGCATCCACGCGATATGGAATCGTAAACATACGTTTGAATGGGATTGAGTGAATGGAAACTGTGACAGCAACGGAGATGTCCGTTCAAATGAAAAGTGCGTTCACAGGGAGGAAATGCTGGCGATTTGTTATTCGCACAATAAATATTATGTCTAATAGGGTGTTTGAGAAACCCGCCTGATTTCTCTCCAAACCACCCGTCTCACAGATTCCTGCTTCTTTCGTTTGCAATCGTAATCATTCGATTATCGTTTGATGAGATACCTGTCCGCGTCTTCGCTTTGGAGTATGCGGATGAAACTGGGCACACATCATCCATCACGCACATCACACCACCACAAGTCCTTTCCCATTATGAATACACGTTTATCCCATCCGCTTAGGTTCGCAGTCAGCATGCTATTGGTGGCACTATGTGCTCAAATCCTTCCGGCATCAGCGCAATCACCCGATGGGACCATTTCATCGACCCCGCAATGGAGCACGGATTATGAAGGTACTTTGAAGCTATCTCAGGAAACCGGGAAACCGGTGCTGGTCAATTTCACTGGATCGGATTGGTGCGGATGGTGTGTTAAATTGAAGAAGGATCTCTTCGAGACCCCTGGTTTCGTGGACTATTCCAACAACGCCTTGCTCTTGTTGGAGGTGGATTTTCCCTCCCGCAAACCGATTGATCCGGCATTGGCCGCTTCCAACCGGAAGCTTGCTGAAGCCTATGGGGTTGAAGGGTTTCCTACCCTTGTGGTTCTCGACGGGAACGGCAAGGAACTTGGGAGGCATGTTGGATACTTCAAAGGTGGAGTGAAAGCTTTCAGTGCCTACATTCAGTCCTTGTTGCCATCCTCGTAATCCCCTAGTCAGGTTTGAGCGGACTCAGCTTCTTCCAGCTCGGCTTGCGCTTCCTCCCACTCCTTCATAGCGGTCTCGATATCGTATTTGACCATGTCATAGGCTTCCATGTCGGACTTCAGGTCGGGTCGGCCTGAGAAGAATTCCGGGTTCTTCATTTTGTCTTCCCACTCGATGAGTTGTTTTTCGAGGGACACCACCCTTGATTCGGCCTGAACGACAGCCTTTTTCAGAGGTCCCAAACGTTGGAGCCGTTCGGCTTTTGCTCTCCTGACATCCTTGAGTGATCCGGCTGTGGCGTTTTTCGTTTTTCCGGATGATTTGGAATCCGAAGTCTGATCGGCCTCCACCTTATCAAGATAGGCGGAAACATTGCACCAAAACATCCGGTGGGCCTTGGGACTGATTTCGAGTGTTTGTGTGACGAGAGGATCCAGGAAATCGCGGTCATGTGAGATGATCATCAAAGCTCCGTTGTATTCCCGGAGCGCATCCTGGAGGATTTTCTTGGTCGCGATGTCCAGGTGGTTCGTAGGTTCGTCAAGCACCATGAGGTTGCATGGTTTCAGGAGCATACGGGCCAGTGCCAAACGGTTCTTTTCGCCTCCGCTCAGAACAGCCACTTTCTTGAACGCCGCATCGCCGGAAAAAAGAAACGATCCAAGCACATCACGGGTTCGTTGCTCGCCTGCTCCCGATAGCAGGGCCGATTCCAGCACGGAATGTTCGGGGTTGAGTTGTTCGGTCTGATGCTGTGCAAAATACCCGATATTGGTTTTGCTCCCCACCTGGCGATGCCCGCTTTGGAACGGCTCCTCTCCAGCGATGATGCGGGCCAATGTTGATTTACCGGCTCCGTTGACTCCGACTACGGCAAGGCGCTGCCCTTTCTCGATTTTGAGATCAAACCCGTGGAACAAGTTGAGATCGCCGTAAGACTTGTGGATTTGATCCAATTGGATCAGCAGCTGGTGGGCCGGGGGCGTTTCCGCAAAGCGGAAACGGAGGGACGCTTCATCCTGTTCGATTTCGATCCGCTCTACTTTTTCCAGCTGCTTGATTCTGCTTTGAACCTGACTCGCTTTGGTCGCTTTAGCCCGGAAGCGATCGATAAAGTCCTGTGTTTTTTCAATCTGCCGGTCCTGATTGATCTTCATCGCAACCAACTGGGCCTTTCTGGCTGCACTTTCCCTTTCATAATAGGAGTAGTTGCCCGCATATACCTCCAGATGTCCCCTGCTCAAAGCAAAGGTCTTGCGTGTGAGCGAATCCAGAAATGCCCGGTCGTGGGATATGATCACGAGCCCGCCCTGATAGGAGGACAGAAAGTTTTCCAACCAGCGCTGTGAAGGTAAATCGAGGTGATTGGTGGGCTCATCGAGCAACAGATAGTCCGGATGCTTCAGGAGTAGTTTTGCCAGTGCGATTCTCATCTGCCATCCACCGGAGAACTCCTTCGTGGATCGTTCAAAATCCTGGATTTGAAAGCCCAGTCCCATCAGGACTTTTTCGGTCCTCATTCTGAGCTTGTGCGCCTCCCTCAGCTGCAGTTCCCCCTCAATACGATGGATGGTTTCCCACGCTTCCAGTTCATTCTCATCGGCAGTCTCCCCTTCCCTTCGGCCGGCGACCCTGTCATAAGCCACTTCCAATGCCTGCTGAAGGGTCTGAATGCTGTCTTCCGCCTTTTCCACCTCCTCAATGAGGGGAAGACCATCGCCTTCAATTCCATCCTGAGGAAGGTATCCGACCGACATCCCTTTTCCCACTGCAATCTGACCGGAATCCAGTTCAGCTTTGCCCAGCAATGCCTTCAGAAAAGTCGTTTTTCCGGTTCCATTGCGCCCGGCAAGCGCTATGCGATCGCGCACCGAGATATTGCCGGATATTCCGTCAAACACGATTTGCGGTCCATAACGTAAACACAGATTTCGAAATTCGATCACAGTTTCAAGGCATAATCCCAATGGTGAAGGCGCCAAGGAAATTGTGATCCGGGTGACCCTATTTGGATACCATTTTCAAATTGCCGCCCCTCCACCGCTGGGAACGAAAAAGCCTTCACCGCCAGGATGAAGGCTTCCAAAAATGGAAACGCAAAAACAATACCGATTCAATCAATACGGTTTGCCCCGCGACAGGATCTTCTGAGCCTGATCGGTTTCATCCACCAGCTTGGGGAAACGGATCACTTCGGTGTTGGGCTGCGGACGTTCCGATGGCGATACGATCGGCTTCTGGGCAGGAGCGGACATCACGCTTCCCGGCTTCATGACCGGTTTTGCCGCAGCTTGAGTCGGCTTCACAACGGGGGATTGAGCCTGAGGCTGAGCTGGACGTTGAACCGGAGGGCGCTGAGGCGCAGAAGTTCCTTCACCGGCAGGAGCCCCTGCTCTGAGATTCAACTGTGGCTTGGCCGGAGGTAAACCCGCTCCGGGCTGACGAAGATTGAGTTGCGGCTTGCGTGCGGGTAAGCCCATTTCCTGTGACGTCGGGAAATGGAGTCTTCTTGCCTGATCAGCCGTCGGGGCAGGTCTCGGACCTGCTGGATTGCCAGGCTGACCCGGGGCTGCAGCTGGCCTCATTCCCTGTTGGGGCGGCACCCCACCTGGGCGCGCAGCCGCCGGTCCCGCACCTGGAACCGCAGGTCTCCGGATGGGGGCTCCAGCCGCAGATTGAGGAGCAGCTGCAGGACGACGTTCCGGAGGAGTCGCTGCAGGAGCTTCCTGCTTGGGCGCCTCCGCTGCGGGACGCGCAGAAGGAGTTTCGACAATGAAATCGGGCTGGCTGGCGAGTTGTTTCAGGAGGTCTTCCCCGATCGGATACCCTTCTGCGAGCCGGACGGCCGCATGAATAGTGGCTTCGAGCTGGGCATAGTTCCGTTCCCATTCGTAGCCTTTCAGAAAATCAATTGCCGAGGAATCAAAACCGCGGAAAGAGAACTGGCGATTGTCCCGGGAGTAGTTCTTGGCTATCGTCAACGCCATTTCGGGGATATCGTCCGCGCATTCATTCAGGGTGGGAACGAAAATCTCCTTCTGCCCAAGAATCAGATAGAAGTCCTCATCGATTTTGCCTTTGGAATACTGGGTATCCAGATCCTCATTGAGGCAGAAAACAAACCGGACCTGATTCTGAATCGCCGAAAATGGACCGGCCTTGCGATAGAGCTTGAGCACCACATCGCGGTGCACGGGTTGGAGATCATAGGCCTCCAACAGGACCACCATGATGTTCCTGGATGCATCTTCCCCCGAAAGCATGCGGAGGATTTCGAAGGACGTGATCTTGTCGTTGGAAAGGTAAAGGAACAGATGCTCTTTCGATGGATAGAGGCTTTCGATGTCCTCACAGATGAGTTGAAAATGAGTTCCGGCAGGCCCAACCAGCACCAGATTGCTCGGACCTTGCTTCATCGAGAGGATTTCCCGGTGGAATTTCCGGCTCATTTCCGATTTCAGCGGGAACGACATGAAGGCATCCTTCTCGTCGGTTGCCACTCTTCTACCCGCTTCGGACATGACTTCCGCAGCATGAGTGGGCCCCGCAGCGGTCATTCCATTGATCAGTTCAGCTGTTTTCCTCAGAAGCGAACGCACATTCAATGGCTTGTGAAAAACGTCGATCCTGAGCTGCCTGAGTCGCTCAATCACGTCTTCCCCCAGGAAGGCCGAGATCATGATGACCGGTATGCGCGGGTTGATCAGTCTCACCTGGTCGATGAGATCGATCCCCTTCAGGTCAGGCATCGTCTGATCCACCACACACAAATGATAATCATCCTTTTTGAATTGCTTCAGCGCTTCCAACGGATTTGCAAACGGGGTTACTTCGTAGTCGGCCTGCGTATACAAATCCGCGAGCAACGAACGAAAATCGTCGTCATCGTCTACAATCAAAATGCGGTGCGCCATAGCTAGAGGAGGAATTTACAATCTGTTTACAGTCTATTTCCCGGACATGTTGAGCTTCTCGTCTGTCTTTCGCAAGAGAGAAATGACATTCAACGGCTTGTGAAAGATCTCGGTGTTTACATTTTTGAGGTTTTGGATCAAATCCTGGTTCAGATACCCTGAAACGAGTATGATCGGGATGTTGGGCTCCGAGCTCCGGATGCGCTTGATAAGCTCTTCACCGGACATTTCCGGCATGTTATGATCGGTCACAACGGCGTCAAATTCCTGCTGGGTCAATTCAGCCAAAGCATTGTGGGCACTATTGACAGCTGTGACAGTGTGCCCTGCCTGAGTGAATACGTCTTTGAGCAGACCTCTGAAATCGTCGTCGTCGTCTACAATGAGAATTCTGCCGGGCATGGATATAAGAGAATTAGGGTGACTGAGTGATCAAAAGAATCAACTTTCTGAATAATCGACCGGAGTATGTGCTTCTTAAGGAATATGTGGGGTAAGTCCGTCCGATTTTGAAGTTGAGTGCCTCAAAAAGATTGAAGAGCAGGTGTGTCAAGTTGCGGGTTGAGTCGCTTGAGTCTCAATTTTTTCCAAAGCCATCGCCATCGAATTGAGGGACGTCGCGTACCATATGACCGGACGGTTGTAGTGTTTTTCCCAATGATCCACAGCGGGCTTGCTCATGTAATAACACGAGGCGAGGCACACGCATTCATCCAGCGTATCAAAGGGAAGGGTCCATGTGGACCAACACAATTCCAGAGGGGCTTCGATGACGACCTTGTTTTTCAGGTCAAGGTTTCCAAGGCTGATCACTCCGATTTTGTGTGTATCAATCACGAGATCAATCAGAGAGGCCTCATCGAGAACCTGTAAGTCATAGGTGAGAATACTCAACAGCGAGGCCTGCTTGTAGTTTCCGGCCTGAATGGCGGCAAGCAAACGGGCATTGGCCTTTTCAACGTGCTCGCTTTTGATCAGTTTGGATTCCAAGAGTGCCGCGGCGAGGTAACGGTTGGATCGGATGATGAGTTGCTGGAATTCCATGGGCGCGGATTATGAAGAAGCTCTCCGCAAGTTCAAGCGTCAAACTGTTCCTTTTCGCGGCATTCACGCGGAGAAAACCCGATGCTCCGCCATGCAGGAGGATGCATTCTCACAACATATCAAGGGATTCGGATTGCTGACAGGCCCGATACCCTCCACTATTAAGCATTGCTTCCCGATGAGAATGAAACCTTAATTCCTGCCTGTGAAATCGAAAATTACCGATTCCGATAAGATCCTCAAAGCCATTCATCCTGACCCGCACGCCTACTTGGGAATGCATACCAAGGGTGATAACGGTATGGTGGTCCGTGCATTTTTGCGCAATGTCAGATCCTGTGAGGTTGTGGACATCCATGGCTCGCCTGAACTTCGCTATCCGATGACCCGGCTTGCGCCGGAAGGGCTCTATGAAGTGACGATCAAAGATCGAAATGGCTTTTTTTCGTATCGCTTGCGTGTCGAGCAGACAAACGGGGAAATCCGCCAGTTTTACGATCCCTACTGTTTCCTGCCCTCTATTGATGAAAAGGGTATCTACTATTTCAGCGAAGGATCGGACCGGCGTCCCTACACCAAGCTTGGGGTGCATCCCCGCACCATCGACGGAATCAGCGGGGTGGCTTTCGCGGTATGGGCTCCCAATGCGAAAAGGGTATCCGTTGTTGGCGACTTCAACCAGTGGGATGGCCGTTACCATCCGATGCGGATTCTCGGTTCCAGTGGAATCTGGGAGATCTTCATTCCCGGTCTGGAGGAAGGCACCTACTACAAATATGAAATTTTGGGAGCGGAAGGTCAGCTTATCCTGAAGTCAGATCCCTTCGGGAGCTACTTTGAGTCGCCGCCCCACAATTCATCGGTCATCTTTGACACATCCGGATACCAGTGGTCGGACCAGCAATGGATGGAGCGTCGCGCATCCCGCAATTGGAAAGATGAACCGGTCAGCATTTACGAGGTGCACCTTGGTTCATGGCGTCGGGTGGTCGAAGATGCCAACCGTCCCCCATCCTATCGGGAGGTTGCCTACGAGTTGGCGCAATACGCGAAAGAGCACGGATTTACGCATGTTCAGTTCATGCCGTTGGCCGAGCATCCGTTTGCCGGGTCATGGGGGTACCAGGTCACCGGGTTTTATGCGCCAACCAACCGCTTTGGAAATCCCCACGATTTCATGTTCATGGTGGACACACTTCACCAACATGGGATTGGGGTGATCATCGACTGGGTTCCGGGGCATTTCCCGAAAGACAGTTTCGCCTTGGCCGAATTCGACGGGACCCACTTGTTTGAGCATTCGGATCCGCGGCAAGGCCAACACCAGGACTGGGGAACCCTGATCTTCAATTTCGGACGAAATGAAGTCCGGTCTTTCCTTCTGGGCAGTGCGATTTCGTGGTTCGATCGTTTCCACGTTGACGGACTCCGGGTGGATGCGGTGGCCTCCATGCTCTACTTGGACTATTCGAGGAAAGACGGTGAATGGATTCCCAACCGCTATGGTGGCCGCGAAAACATTGAAGCGATTGAGTTCCTGCGTCTGGTGAATGATGCGGTTCACGAGGATTACCCGGGCACCATCACGATCGCCGAGGAATCCACAGCTTTTGGCGGGATTACACACGACACCGGCAGGGGCGGATTGGGATTCGATTTCAAGTGGAACATGGGGTGGATGCATGATTCGCTCTCCTACTTCCAGAAAGACCCGATCTACCGGAGGTGGCATCATGACGAGCTCACCTTTGGAATGATTTACCAGTATTCGGAGTCTTTCGTTCTGGTTTATTCCCACGATGAGGTGGTCCACGGCAAAGGGTCCATGCTGGGCAAAATGTCCGCGGGTTCGATCTCGGAAAAGGCAAGACAGTTGCGTGCCCTGTATGCGTTTATGTGGGCATGGCCCGGCAAAAAAACGCTGTTCATGGGTTCCGAATTCGGACAAAGCCGGGAATGGCGTTATGACCATAGCCTCGACTGGCATTTGCTTCAATACAAGGACCATGAGGGTATCGCGAAATTGATTCGGGATCTGAATCACTGGTATGCATCGGATCCCGATCTCGCAAAGCGCGATCACCGTCCCGAAGGATTCTCTTGGATCAATTGCAACGACAGGGAAAACAGCGTCTTCAGCATGCTCCGTTTGGGGACCCGGCCGGGGTCAACTTACGCGGTTGTGCTGAATGCAACGCCAATCTTCCGCCCGGCATACCGGATCGGACTGCCCTATGCCGGAAAATGGATCGAGTGCCTCAATACGGACGCGACTGAATACGGAGGATTCGGCGAAGGCAACATGGGTGCGGTCTTTTCAGAGGCACAGCCATGGGATAACCTGCCGCACTCCGCACTCATCAACTTGCCTCCCATGAGCACCCTTGTTTTCCGTTGCGATGCCTGAGGGGTCGGGATTTCACGGCTGAGCCGCACAATCGGGTGGATTCAACACAATCGGAAGCTTCTTCCCAATCCCTTGGACGGATGGGGTGATCAGGCCGTCTGCAAAAGCATTTCCTTGATCTCAACCTGGCCCTGGAGCACAAGCCTGATGGCATGCTCCCGGAGCGGAGTCATACCGTGTCTCAAAGCGATTGCGCGGATTTGCTGCACGGACGACTTGTCGATGATGGAATCCCGGATATCCGCATCGGGTATCAGCATCTCAAAAATGCCAATTCGATCCGGGGTCACGGCGCCGTCCATCCCATCAGGATTTGTCCCGCTATTGGAGGCTGTTCTCGAAAGGATCAGCGGTTGAGCCTCGGCATATCGGCCAAGAAGGATCCGCTCGTCGTCTGAGGCTGGATAGGTTTCCCTGGCCTCATCCGGTATACATTTGAGAAGTCGCTGTGCGATAACTCCGGAAAGTGTTTCCCCGAGCATAAACGGTTCGGCTCCCATATCGATCAGCCGAACCACCGCACTGGCGGAGTCCCGGGTGTGCAACGAGCTCAGCACCCGATGCCCGGTCATGGCTGCATGAATCCCAATGGATGCGGTTTCCTCATCCCGGATCTCTCCGATCAGCATCACGTCCGGATCATGCCGGAGGAACGCCCGGAGCACCCGGGCAAAATCGAGTCCAATCGAGGGGTTGACCGCAACCTGCACCACTCCATCGAGCGCATATTCCACCGGATCTTCAACTGTCAGGATCTTTAACCCGGGATGATTGATTTCCTGAATCGCGCAATACAGCGTCGTGGTTTTTCCACTACCGGTGGGACCGGTCGCCAAAATGATTCCACTCGGTTCAGCCAAGGCCCTCCGGATTCCCGCGAGCTCAGGTCCGGGAATCGCAAGCGAATCCAGACTGGATCCAATTCGCATGCGGTCCAGCACTCTGAACACCACACTTTCTCCAAAACGGGTCGGCAGGGTGGACATCCGCACATCCACCGATCGATCCCCGATTTCAAACTTCATCCGCCCATCCTGCGGAACCCGGAATTCCGCAACGTCCGCACCATTCATGACCTTGATCGCGGACAGTAATCCCGAATACAGGTTTGTATCCAGAGTGGCCACCTGCACAAAACGCCCGTTTACCCTTTGCCGAATCCGGATGCTGTTTTGCTGAGGCTCAATGTGGAGGTCGGATGCTCCGCTCTCGACTGCTCCCCTCAGCAGTTGATCCATCAACCCTCTCACATTCTGATCAGACCTTTCGGTCGAACCTGAAGCTTCTCGGTGGGTATTCACGCCACAACATCCGGGTTCCCGCAGTGTGCCGGATCCGATCATTGCACCGGAATCCGGATCCCACTTGGGATCATGCCATTAGCTTTTCGCGCATTTCATTCGGGAACTGCGACTTCACGATCGCTTCGTTCGCATCAATGATGCCCTGGTTGTAGAGGCTGCGCAAATGGTCATCGAGCGTGATCATCCCGAACCGTGCCCCCGTCTGGATGTCAGACGTGATACGGTAAGTCTTGTTTTCGCGGATGAGCTGGGCGATGGCATTCGTCGTGATCATAATCTCGAAAGCAGCCACACGCCCTCCCCCGACACGTTTGCACAACACCTGGGACAGCACGCAAATGATGGAAGATGCCAATTGCGTGCGGATCTGGTCTTTCGATCCAGACGGGAATACGTCGACAATACGGTCAACCGTCCTTGCCGATCCGGTGGTGTGCAAAGTCGCAAATACAAGGTGCCCGGTTTCGGCGGCGGTGATGGCGGTTTCGATGGTTTCAAGGTCTCGCATTTCCCCCACCAGAATCACGTCCGGGTCCTGACGCAGTCCGGAACGGATCGCTTCCGCAAAGGTTGAAACATCGATTCCCACTTCCCGCTGGGTAATGATGCACTTTTTGTGGTTGTGGAAGTATTCGATCGGGTCCTCGATTGTGATCACGTGATCTTCCCGGTGCGTGTTGATCCAATCGATCATGGACGCCAGGGTGGTCGACTTTCCCGACCCGGTCGGGCCCGTTACCAGAAACAATCCTCTCGGACGCATCAGCAAATCTTTCATCTTGTCCGGAAGACCAATCTGTCCGAGCGTCAGGATATCATTCGGAATCTGCCGGAGCACAATCTCGAAGCTTCCCTTTGCCTTGAAAGCGTTCACACGAAAACGGGCTCTGTCCTTAAAAGCGAATCCGAAGTCCGCGTGCCCCACGGTCTTGATCTTCTGGATGTGGTTTTCCGAGGCAATCGCTTCCACCAGCTCCTCTGTGTCCTTGGGCGAAAGTGCCGGACCATCCGCAGGGGTTATCGTGCCGTTGATGCGGAAACAGGGGGGCTGACCAACATGAATGTGAAGGTCGGATGCATTTTCATCCACCATCAATTCCAAAAGCTCATTCATCTGATAACTCATGGTATCTGCCTCTGTTATGCGTTGTTACGGGGAAAACGTTAAGGGTATGGTTTAAGCAAACCGATTGGGTTCAAGTTCGGTGCTGCAATCATCATTTGCGGAAAAGCCCAGAACGGCAAGTATTTCTTCTGCCGATGTCTCACCATTGATGATTTTGTTCCATCCGTTTTGCCGCATGGAAACAAAACCCGCCCGGATGAGATGGCTTTGCATGCTTTTGCGCGATTCCCCTGCGTGAACCAATCGCAGAAATGAATCATCGGCGATAAATGCCTCGTACAGCCCTGTCCGCCCTCTGTATGCCGCATTGTCCGCCCCGGCCTTCCAGAAAACCAATTCGTTTCCTCCGGGTTGATTGGTCCGCTTACAAGGCTCTCCCAATGCTTTTCTCAGCTCCAGGTCGGGAGTGTAGGCAATGC
>JAFGAQ010000418.1 GCA_016933595.1 Opitutales bacterium
GAGTTCATCCGGGTTTTTGGTGAAAGGTGCGAAATCCGCGATTGTTTCGAGTATGACATTGAGGTTGCGGATGGGAATCCCTTCTTTGAGAAGGTTGCGGAGCACCCTTTGGATAAGGCCAACGGAAGCAAGATCGGGAAGCAGTTCGTTGATCAAAGTCGGGTTTTTTGTCTTGACCAGATCAATGAGACGTTGGACGTCTTCGCGGTCGAGCAGCAGGTCGGCCACTCCTTTCAGGATCTCCGAAAGATGGGTGATCAATACCGAAGATGCGTCCACAACCGTATAACCATTGATCTCAGCGGTTTTTTTCACGGCTTCGGTGACCCACACCGCATCGAGACCAAAGACCGGTTCCTTGGTGGGTGTGCCCTTGAGGGTAACGGTGCTGTTGGACACGTTCATCGCGAGCCATCGGTCGGGCATGATTTGGCCTTCGGCGATTTGCTTTCCCCTGAGAAGGAAACGGTAGTGGTTGGATTCGAGCTCGAGGTTATCCCTCACGGCGACGGGTGGCACGATGAGACCGAGTTCCTTGGCGAGGCTTTTGCGCAGTCCGGTGATGCGGTCGAGGAGATCTCCGCCAGTCGAAGGATTGGTCAGGGTGAGGAGTCCATATCCGAGCTCGATGCTGAAGGGGTCCGTGCTGATGAGGGTTTCGAAGCTTTGTCCTCCTTCTGGCGAGGCTTGGCCCGCTGCGCCCCCATCCTTTGCACTCCCATCCTCAAGTGTCTTCTGCGAGCCCTTTGCGGCTCCAGGCAAAGCGGGTTCGGCTTCGGGATGGTGACGTTTGATAAGGTAGGCTGTGGTTCCGGTGATTCCCGCCAATGCCAAAAACGGCAGAACGGGCATGCCCGGAATCACGGTGAACATGAGGATCAGGGCGGAGGCCACCCCGATGGCTCTTGGTTGGGTCAGTATGGTCTTTCCGATGTTGGACCCGAGGTCGGCCGTTTCGTTGGTGCGGGTTACCAGGACACCTGCCGCGAACGATACGATGAGGGATGGGATCTGGGAGACCAAACCATCGCCGACTGAGAGAAGGGTATAGGTTTGAAGGGACTCGACCAGGGTCATGTCACGTTGGACCACCCCGATCGCAAATCCGCCCACCACGTTGATCAAGGTGATCAGGATTCCGGCCACAGCATCCCCGCGGACAAATTTGCTGGCCCCATCCATCGCGCCGTAGAAGTCCGCCTCGCGTTGGATCTTTTCGCGGCGCATGCTCGCGGTGTGCTCGTCAATCAGGCCGGCATTGAGTTCGGCATCGATCGACATCTGCTTTCCCGGCATGGCATCCAAGGTGAATCGTGCAGCCACTTCCGCGATGCGTCCCGCACCCTTTGTGATGACCATGAAATTGACGATGACCAAAATGAGAAACACAACGGCACCTACCACAAAGTTGCCGCGCACCACGAATTCGCCAAATGAATTGATCACGTTTCCCGCGTATCCATCGAGCAGGATCAAACGGGTGGATGCCACGTTGAGTCCCAACCGGAAGAGGGTGAGCGCGAGTAGAACGGTGGGAAACACGGCGAAATCCGGCGGGTACTTCACGTAGATGATCACGAGCATGACCATCAGCGATATCCCGATCGACAAGGAGAACAGAAAATCGAGAATGGTTGGCGGAATCGGTAATACCAGAATGAAAACCGAACCAAAAAGACCCAGAACAAAGATCAAATCCGGGCTCGAGCGGAGAAACGCGGTGATCGAGAAAGGCTTGGAAGCGTTGGCCATGGTCTATTGACGGGTGGAAAGTTCAGGTTTTGCTCTGTGTCCGGCGTTGGGATCTG
Organism: Opitutales bacterium; assembly: GCA_016933595.1. GTDB lineage: Bacteria > Verrucomicrobiota > Verrucomicrobiia > Opitutales > JAFGAQ01 > JAFGAQ01. Next base: position 1,809 of record JAFGAQ010000418.1, read on the forward strand.
CGGACCTTCAATTGATGGAAATAGTAGCGGTGTGACTTATAGGTGGCGGCCAGAATCTCCGCGACCACCTGATACATTTCATACGGTATCGCACTGCCGACCCGTCCCATTTTAAAAAGCATTTGTGCGACCGGTCGGTTCTCCACCATTGGAACCCCGTGCTCACGTGCGATTGCTTTGATCTTTTGAGCGATCAGGTTCTGCCCCTTGGCGACGATAACGGGGGCCTGATCAACCCCGCGTTCGTATTTGAGGGCGACTGCATAGTGGGTCGGGTTGGTGACGACTACGTCGGCTTCGGGTATGGCCGACATCATCTGCCGGCGCAACATACTCCGCATGAATTGCCGTTGCCTTCCTTTGACTGCGGGATCCCCTTCCTGGCTCTTGCGTTCGTCCTTGACCTCCTGTTTGGACATCTTGAGGTCTTGGGCGGTCTTGCGCTTCTGGAAAAGAAAATGGATGATGGCAATGACCGAAAGCGCGAAGATCAGGCGCAAGAAAAGCGTGAGAAAGAGTTTGTGGATAAACTTGAGGGTGTAGGCCGGTGTGACGGCAGTGTGGAAAATGGGGTCATCGAGGATGATGTAGACCCCTTGGGTTACAATGATCACAACGGCCGCGAGTTTGAGGAACTCAACCAGAAAATCTGTCAGTTTGCTTTTGGAGAAAAGATTCTTCAGTCCGCCCATCGGGTTGAGTTTTTCAGGTTTCCACGCCAACACTTCGGGGGTAAGCTTGAATCCGCTCTGGAGTCCCGCGGCGATAATGGATGCTCCGGTGCAGGCGATGATCACTGGGACGACGATGGTCATGATTTTCCCGTAGCACCAGATGAGCCAGTCTTTGCAATTTTCTGAGCTGACCTCGATTTCGCCGAGGTGGCCGAGCAATTCGATAGTGGCGTCCGCCATCTTGCGGGAACCCGATCCGGCCAGGAAAAGGATCACGAAGAATGCGGCGATCATCATGAAGGTCATTTGGATTTCCGGGGCTTTGGCGAAATTCCCCTTCTTGAACTCCTGGTCGATCCGCTTGGAGGTCGCTTCTTCGGTTTTTTGATCTTTGTCGACGTCAGCCATGGAAAAGGTGGACTAGTGGAGGATCTGGAGCATGGTGCGAGGTGTTTCCTCCGCATATTGCATCAGGAAATTGAAGATCAGGTTCGCCGTAATCAGCAAGACAACCAGTCCCCCAAGGATCCGGAAGGAAAAGCTGATGATCATCACGTTGATCCGGGGAGCCACTTTCCCCAACACCCCGAATGAGAGTGTGACAAGGAAGTTGACTGCGATGAAGGGTGCGGCAATCGAAACGGAAACCACAAATACTTCTGACAGGACGGACACAACCGAGGATACACTGCCGATCATGAGGGATTCCTTTGCGAACCCTACCGCACCGTAGCTTCTGACCAATCCATTGAACACCAGATGGTGGGCCCCGGTCATCAGGAAGAGAAGTCCACCCAGATAGAAAAGCAATACCGTCACCAGTTGGGATTGGGCGCCGCTTTCGGGGTCGAATTGCTGGGCCATCATAAGGCCAATCTCGGTTGAGATCATGTGGCCGGCCAGTTCGGTAATGGCGAAAAACGATCGAACCGCGATCCCCAGCAGGAGCCCGACCAGGCATTCTCCGATTGCGAGAAAGAAAATACCCCAGACCGAATTCACCGCAGGGAGAAATGGCATGAGGGGTGGGGTGATCATTGCGGCGACCAACAGGATGAAGATGATGCTGATTTGCCCGGGCATGAACCGTACACTGAAGAGCGGGATCATATAGGTCATCGCCCCGATCCGGATGCTCACCAGGAAGAGCGTCAGGATGAATGTGAGATCCAGGTTCATTGCGTCATGTTCGGAAAGAGCGCGAATAGGTTGGATGTAAACTCCACCATGCCCTGTATGAGCCAGGGAGCCGCCACCATGAAGACCAGCCCGAGGGAGAACAGCTTCGCTACAAATGGAATGGTTTGCTCCTGAATACTGGTGACCGACTGCAGCATGCTCACTCCGATCCCGACGACGATCGCTGTGCCAAGAAACGGGGCCGACAGTATAAGTGCCGTCTTGATAAAATAGTGGAGGATCTCAAGCGTGGTTTCCGGATTCATAGCGAGAAGCTCTGGGTGAGTGAACGGATGACGAGATACCACCCGTCAACGATGACGAAGAGCAGGATCTTGAATGGGAGGGATACGATGACAGGCGGCATCATCATCATGCCCATGGACATCAGGGTGGTAGCTACCAGGAAATCGATCATCACAAAAGGAAGGTAGATCAGAAAACCCATCTGGAAAGCGGTCCTGAGTTCGCTCAAAACGAATGACGGGATAAGAATCTGAAGCGGCAGGGCGTCGACTTGAGTTGGGCCCATGCGGGAGAGTCCCAGGAAAAACTCGATGTCGGTCTGGCGGGTTTGGGCGAGCATGAAGGTCTTAATATGGCCCGAAGCTTTTTCCAGTGCGTCTGTGGAGGAGATTTCCTTGCGGATGTAGGGTTGGAGGGCGTCGTCCTGTATGTGATCGACTACCGGGCCCATGATGAAGAGAGTAAGGAAGAGCGCGATCCCGATAATGATCTGGTTGGACGGTGCGGATTGTACCCCGATTGCGTTGCGGACAAAACCCAGGACGATCACAATCCGGGTGAAGCTGGTCATCAGCATCAGGATCGATGGTGCCAGCGTCAGAAGGGTCATGAGGATCACGATCTGAATGGCAATACCCAGATCCCCTTCTCCGTCCATGCCCTGCAGGCTGATGTTGAGTCCGGGCGGCTGCGAAACCGGTGCCGAGTCCTGAGCTCCTGCGGCCCATGGAAGGCAAAGAAGGAGCAGTGGAATCAGAAACAGCCCGAGGCGTCCAACTCGGCAAGTTTTTCCTGTGTCGATGTGATCTGTGTTTTTACGGTGTTCCATTGCTTGGGATGAAAAGAACAAGCAAGGATGATACCATAAAGCTAAGTCGCTATTCAGGAATGGCTTGCAAAACAATGAATGGTAATTCGGCAAATATTACCCAGTTGGAGAATCCATCCGGAGCATCGCTTGTGGGCAAAAAAAAGACCGGCCAGTAAACTGGCCGGTCAATGGCAAAGAAAGGATGAACCAAGGATTAGAAGCGTTCTTCCTCGAATCCGAGCAGGATCGCGGCGAGTTGTTCCTCAACATCGGCCGATGGATAATTCGGGTCATTGAGGAGCTCGATTCCCCGTTCCACCACCTCAGGGCGGTTCTCCGGCATTTCCTGGACACGCTGTGCCATCTGGGCGAGTTTTTCAGTCTCGACCCTGACTTCTTCCTGAGTGGGTGCTTTTACGGGAGTGTCCTGCTTTGGAGCAAGAAATGTGGATTTCATGCTCTCAATGAGGGTGGTCTCTAGTCCGTCTATGTTCATGACAAAAGTGGCTGTTGGTAAATTGGTTGGAAGGTGAAATATCGTTACGAGGTTATTATCGGCAGAAAGCGGATTGGGTTTAATGGATTTTTTACCCGAATTTAAAACTTGGGCGATAATCTGTTTTCCGGGAGCGAAAGGAAACACATTTCTGCGGCAAATTCCGCGAATCTGCGGGGACTTCTGAGGATGGATGATCCGGTGGAAACCGGAAAGGCGGCGGTCCGGGTGCGTGCCTCGTAGCGCATGGCTTCGGAAGCGACATCGGCTCTCGCGGAATCGAAGGTTTCATCGACTGCCCACACCACCTCGAGGTTTTTGATGTCGATGAGCCTGCACCTTGCTCCCATACGGATGGGCCGGTAAGGGTGGTAACTGGTTAGGTCAATGGTGAGGATTGCATCTGCCTCAAGCGTTTCGGTCGCGTAGAGCAGCAGGGATTCCGGTATGGGATCGGCCGATCCGAAAGTGGTGTTTCCGGACAAGCGCGAAAGTGAATCGCGGTCGATTTGCACCACTTCGAAGAGCCGCGTGTCGGTCAGTCTTGCCCGGAAAGCTTGATCGATGGGTTCGAGGGCGGTGAGTTTGATCCCGGGCGTATTTGTGACCGGTAGGATCAGCACCCTTCGCAGTTCGAGGACCTTGGCATCATCCACCTGGTAGTTGGAAGGAAAGGTCGCGGGAAGGTGTTTCTGAAAGACTTCCCGATGTTCCATGCGGGAGCTTTGACAACCCGCCAGTAGGAGAATGGCGACTGCCGGAAATCCAGACTGAAGAAGGGTTTTGAGGGAAAATCCCTGAGGCCTGCGCAATTTCATGAATAGAGGAATAGCATAATTGATACCAGAAATCATGGAAAAAACCAATGGCCGCTCAGCCCTTTCCGGGACATATGAGACTTGCCTTTGTTCTAGTAATGGGATGGGATTTCATCCGAGACCATACCCACCTGATCCCCCATTCCTATGATAGACAACAAGACTGTGTTGATTACCGGAGGCACCGGATCCTTCGGTAAGGCGATTACGCGCACCATACTTGAGCAGTACAAACCGGCCCGCTTGATCATCTTCAGTCGGGATGAGCTCAAGCAACTGGAGATGGCGCGGCAGTTTTCCCGGACGCAGTATCCGTGTATCCGCTATTTCATAGGGGATGTGCGGGATGCCGGGCGCTTGAGGCGAGCCTTTCAGGGGGTCGATTACGTGGTTCATGCCGCAGCGTTGAAGCAGGTGGACACCGCGGAATACAATCCCTTCGAGGTGATCAAGACCAACATTTTGGGTGCTGCCAATGTGGTTGATGCCGCCATTGATACGGGAGTTACCAAGGTGATTGCGTTGTCGAGTGACAAGGCCGCCAACCCTATCAACCTGTATGGCGCGACCAAACTCTGTGCGGATAAGCTTTTCATAGCGGCCAACACGTATTCCTCCAGACAGAAGACGCGTTTTGCGATCGTGCGTTACGGCAATGTGATCGGCAGTCGTGGGAGTGTGGTTCCATTATTCCTGAAACAACGGGAACAAGGTGAGCTGACGGTTACGCACCCCGAAATGACCCGCTTTTGGATTACGCTCCGCCGGGGGGTGGACTTCGTGTTGCGATCACTGGATTCGATGAAAGGCGGAGAAATTTTCATCCCGAAGCTGCCGAGCATGAAGATGATCGATTTGGCCCAGGCGGTCGCGCCCGGGTGTCGGGTCAGCGTGATCGGGATCCGGCCCGGAGAGAAAATGCACGAGGTGATGATCCCATCGGATGAGTCATCCCACGCCATGGAGTTTGAGGATCACTACATCCTGTATCCTGCCTTTCCCTTCTGGGGCGATGGCGGAGGAAAACGGCAGGGGCGTTCGGTTCCAGCAGGATTTGAATACAGCAGTGACACGAATCAGGAATGGCTCGGAGTAGAGGAATTGCGCCGTTTGGTGAGTGAAGTGGAGAGCCATCCCGAAGCATGAGAGACAAGCCGTTTGTGTTGGTGTCCAACGATGATGGGTATGATTCAGCGTTTATGCGGATCCTGGTGGACACACTATGTGAGCACTATGAAGTGTGTGCGGCCGTCCCGTTGCGCGAGCAGAGCTGGATCGGCAAGGCTGTCAGCCGGCACCGGGATGTGGCGGTCCGCAAGGATTCAGGTTTTCCCTGCGAATGCTGGGTGATTGACGGGACGCCCACCGATTGCGTGAACATCGCGCTTTCGCATTTGGTTCCCCGCATGCCCGACATCGTTGTGTCCGGGGTCAATATCGGTTACAATGCGAGTTTGCATCTGATCACGAGTTCTGGAACCGTGTCGGCTGCATTGGAGGGCGCTTTTTGGGGATTGCATGCGATTGCCTTGAGTCAATGTGTTCCGCACAACGAGTTTGCTGAAATGGTGACCGACCGTTCGCGCGTGAGTGCGCGGTGGGAGCGCCAGCTGCGGGCGGTGGGCGAGCGGACCGTTGGGTTCATCGAGGTAATCATCGGGCAGGGGTCCGCAAAACAGGAGTTCCGTCCGCGGGTGGTGAATGTCAATTTCCCGGTTCATGTTGATGCGGATACCCGGGTGGACCGGACTTGCCCGGCTCTGGCCCGCTCGGCTCCTTTGTTTGCGGAGGATGGCTCCGGCAGTGGCTTGTACCGTTTTCGTTACCATCCCGGCCTCCCCGATGGTGACAACGGGAAATCAGACTTGAATAGTCTGGAAATGGGGCACATTAGTTATTCGACCTTGGACTATTCGCTTTTTTCCAACGGTTCGGATTGACCCGGGATCAGGCGATTGTCTTGAATGGAGAACACACCCAACGCTTTATCAACCCACCATGTATAGAAGTTTCCGTTTCCCAAGTGTTTCCCTGTTGTTGTTCCTGCTGACGAGTGCGATACATTTGCATGCCGCCTATGAGGGCACCTGGACTTTTAAAGAGCCGGAGCTGGGTGATATGTATTTGATCCTGAAATCGGATGGGACCGGTTCGTATTTTTTGGCCGAGGGAATGGAAACCACGATCAAGAAGGGCACATGGACGCAGGTGGAGGATGCGGCCGATCTGAAGTTCGACAATGGTGTGTCGGGTCGTCTGGTGCTGAGTGGTGAGGATGCGGGTGAGATTACGCTCGAACTGGCGGATGCGCATGGTTTGGCGCAACGCGGATCGACAATGGCGGTCTCAAGGGTCCCGGCCGGAAAGATCGGGAGCCTTACGGTTGATCCGGGTGCGGTCAAAACCGATGAAGAGGAGGAAGAGGAGGACAAGGACAGTTTCACGGGTTATTGGGAAGGGGAGTTGTTGAGTGGCGACAAGTTCTTCATGGTGGTGGATGCGAATCGCACGGCCGGATGCACGCATTCTTTTTCGCTGACGGACCAGGAGCGTGTCCTCGGATACTGGCGGAAGGACGGTCCGGAAATGTACATCTACTGGAGTGACGGTTCTTTCACGATCCTGAAGCGGGTGGGGCGTCGTGTGGAGCAGACCACGATTCCGGCTGGGGCGCTTCTAGAGGATGCGAAGGGTTTTTCGTGCCGCATGATCGCGGTTACTCAAAAGGACTTGCCGGAAGCGTGGTACGCTGAGTTTGACAAGGACTACGTCGGGCGCGCGAGTTTTCTGGTCTTCCGGACCCGGAGTCAGGTGCGGGATTTTTTCAAAGGTGAATGGTATGTTGGGCCCGACCGCCGGGAGGATTCGATGATCCGGCTCGGTTGGATGAAGGGTGCGAAGACCCAACGTTTTGGAGGGGTCAAAGGGGAGTGGTTTCTGGACCAGGATGCTGTGGTGATCCGTTGGAAGAACGGGGTGACCGAATGGATCCGCCCGATTGGTCGCGCCTTTTTGGTAAACAGTTTCAATCCGGGGCAGCCACTGCAGGGTCGTCCGGCCCGGATCCAACTGGTGTTTCCAGCCGATGAGGAGAAGATCGAGAAGTATTTTGAAACCAAGAAGCGCCTGATGGGATTGGCGGCGATGATGTCGGGTGCGGGGCAATGATCGCAGGACTCCGGTTGGCCCATCCCGGGATCGTTTTCAGCAGATAAACGCCGATTTCATGGATAATGCGAACAACAGTCTGGATGCGCTCGCCTTCGGCGTCCGGGATCTGATGGAGTTGGCCCTCCGGTTTGAGCGGGCTTATGCTGCTTCCTTGCGTCGGCCTGACGATGGATCGGCTTGTGGGGCGGAGGAAGAGGAGGCGCGCGAACTCGGTTTTTTGGCACAGTCTATTCGGGAGATGCTGTCGGAGGGGGTGGATTTGGACCCTCTTGTATTATCGGCCGCCTATTTTGCTTTGGGAAAACGTTGTGATCCCAGGGACATTCCGTTTTTACGCAGGCGCATGAAAGCAGAATTGGACCGGGACCCGCAGTTGTTGTTTCAGGTCATGATTGCGCTCGAGAATATGGGTGAAGACGTTTTTTCCCCGGAGCGAAACAGCTACTCGATACTGGATACGGATTTGAATCGAAACGATGCGATCCGGTATTTGGGTTGATACCGCGATCCCTTCTCCTCATCATCCGGGTGTATGGAGTCGAATGCTGTTACCCTGAGTGTGGTGATTCCCTGTTTCAACTATGGGAAGTATGTGGGCGAGGCAATCATTTCGGTGCTGCGGCAGACGTGGCGCGATTTTGAAATCATCGTAGTGGACGGTGGTTCCACGGACGATGCCACGATCCAGAAGCTGCGGTTTCTTAAAGAGTGCGAGAATGACCGTTTCCGTGTATTCATGCGGGAGGGACGGCACTACGTGGGAGACAACCGTAATTTCGGAATCTCCCATGCGCGTGGGCGTTTTATTTGTTGTCTGGACGCGGACGACAAAATGGATCCGACCTACATGGAGAAGGCCTTGTTCCTGCTGGTTCGGGAGGGCTGGGATGTGGTTTCCGCCGCTGCCCATTCCTTTGGTGCCGAGTCCCGATACTACGGGGTTCCTGAGCGGATGTCGGCAGATGATCTTTTGAAGGAGAACCGGATTGTCACGGCTGCGGTGTTCCGGAAGTCGCTTTGGGAGCATGTGGGGGGCTACAAGGATTTTGGCATCGGATCCTCGTATGTTTGGGAAGATTGGCATTATTGGGTGAAATGCGCATTGGCCGGAGCCCGTATGCGGAATATTTCGGATGAGGCGTTGATCCACTATCGTGTGCATGACCAGAGCAGTCTCAGTCACCAGCATGGCAGTATCCGGGAGCTCGAAACCCAGCAGCGTTTGATTGCCGATGACCTTGCGCCGGACCATTGGCAGGAACGTCCCTACCATCCGGAAACGGACACCGGGCTTATGGATGGCGAAGTTGCCGGTTCACCGGATGCCGTGGGTTATGAGGAAGGGTCGGTTTCAGGAGGGGTCCTGTGCCTACTTCCGGCTTTGGGTTTGGACCTCTACCGGTCTTGCTTTCGCGACAGGATAGAGGCCATCCGTGCAGCCGGCCACCGCATTACGATTGTAGTGACGGATGCGACGAAGAAGGAGCTGGCGCCCTTCGGCGATGATGCGCCTTGGGGAGTGGATGTTCATGCGCTACCCTTGTTTCTGAAGCCGGAGCTTTTCATGCCCTATCTTGAATACCTGCTGGATGAGCGGGGAATTGTTTCCGCTGTGGCAATGGGCTCGGAGTGGGCACTTACCAATAAGAAGGAGTGGCAAAAACGCTGTCCGGGTGTTCCGCTTTCGTTCCTTCAGGTGGAGGGAGTGGAGCGCATGTCAGCCGCGGTTTCATCGCGCTTGGATCCGATCTGGATGCCGTGGGCAAGGGGTGGAGAGGGGCGGGTGCACACTGTCGGGATCAAGGTTCGGCAATCGTCTCATCCCGACGCAAAAGGCCAGGAAATCTGGTTGTTGGATCTGGAAGGGCCGGATGGCGCATGTTTGCTCTATCCGGATGCGTGCCTTTGGATGCCCGATGGTTGGCGTTTGATCGAATCCGGGGGGTCCCCGCGCGGATTTGCGATGCTTTCTGATCGAGTGGATGCGAGCCTCAGGCTGCATCTGATCGAGGGGGGGCGCATACGTTTTCTGAATCATCCGTATAGCGGGCAGTGTGAAATCAGTTGCGCAACTTCGGGTTCTGCATTGAATCTGGACCTTTTTTCGGCCAGTCCCGGACAGTCTGTTGTCAAACTGGAAGCGGGCGGGCGTTTGGTGCTTGAAGGGCGATCCTGAGTCAATCGGGCGATTGTATTGAATGCGAAGATTTCTACCAGGGAGATAATGAATATTGTTTACGTGAGCAGAGAATGGGGGCCTGCAACGGGCGGCGGAATCGGGACCTACATCGACAATGCATGCAAGGCGATGGCAGTGGCCGGAAACCGCGTTTTCCTCCTCAGCGATTGTTTGCCCGATGGGCGGCATGAAGGCTTGCCAGAGGGAGTTGAGTATGTCGGGACGCATCCGCTCGAGCCGGGCATGAGCGGAGGGTTCTTCTCGCCCAATCAGGGGTATGCCTGGAGGGTTTATCAAACCCTGTTGGCCTTGTCCTCCAAACACGATCTGGATGTCGTGGAGTTTCCGGACTATAGGGCGGAGGGGTTTTACTGTATCCGTGCCAAACGTGTGCTCAATGCATTTGCAGGATCGAGGCTCATCGTCAAATGCCACACTCCCTTGTCGCTGCTGGAGTCCATTAACGAGGAAACCCAGTTTTATGCAGAGGTGCAGTGTGATATCGAAATGGAGGACTACTGTGTCCGGCATGCCGACATGGTCACCTCCCCGTCGCAATCTCTGGCGGACTATTTCCAGGAACGGGTGGGGCGGAAGGATATCCGCAATTGTCCCTATCCCTTGCATCTCACGTTTTTGGACGGGCCGAAGCCATGGCAGGAAATTGACCCCAAGAAGATCCGTTTCCTCGGGTCAGTGCAGGTGCGCAAGGGTGTGGATGTGTTCATCGATGCTGCGGTGCGGATTTTGGAGCAGGACCCGGAATACCAGTTCGAGATCTATGGACAGGAACGCAATGCGACTGTATTCGGCAGATCCTACACGGACCATCTTCGCAAACGTATTCCCGAATGTTGGAGGGAATCCATCCATTTCATGGGCGCGGTGCCCTACGAGAAGATTGGGGATTTGATGCGCTTGAGTGGCGTGGTGGTCTTGCCTTCCCGTTGGGAAAACTGGGCGAATGCGTGCCTGGAATCCATGGCGATGGGTTGTGTGGTTCTGGCATCTGAACGCGGCGGCATGGCCGAAATGATCCAGGATGGTCGCAGCGGGTTCCACATTGATCCTCTCGATCCGGAGGCTTTGTCGGACACCATCATTCGGGTGAGTCTGGACGGGGACCTGTTGGATCTGGTGTCCCGCAAAGCGGTGGAGCGTGCCCGCCAATTGGCGGATCCGGAAAAGGCCTCTGCGGGAATGATGCGCAACTACGCCGATGCGCGTGAGTTGTCCCATTCATGGCAACCGGGTCGACTCCCATTGGTGTCGGTTATTGTTCCATACTACAACCAGGCCGACACTGTGGCGGAGACCATCGCAAGCATTCGTGCATCGGACTATCCGGGGATTGAAATCATCGTGGTGAATGACGGGTCCACCAGTCCATCGGCCCGGCTCAGATTTGAGCAGCTCGAAGGGGTGCTCAAAGTGGATAAGGCGAACGGTGGGCTCAGTTCCGCCCGGAATGCGGGGATTGCCGTTGCAAAGGGCGAATACGTGATCCCAATTGATGCGGATGACCGGATGCATCCTGATTACATACGCCTTGCGGTGGATGCTCTCGAAAGCCGTCCGGAATTGGGTTATGTGACCTGCCATGCCCGTAATTTTGGAGCCTTTGACTCCGTCTACGCTCCAGTGGGTTTTGTTTCCTGCCTGATGCCCTTCCTCAATACCAGCGGAAAGTGTGTGAATCTCTTCCGGAAGGAAGTGATCAAGCGGGTCGGGGGCTACGACGAGACCTTGGTCTCCTATGAGGATTGGGACCTTTTGCTCAGTCTCAATGATCATGGGATAGAGGGTGATGTGATTCCTCTCGAAATGTTTGAGTATCGCCGTTCCTTTGGGTCCATGGTGTATGCCGTTGCGAATCCGCTTCGCGCCAGCCTGATCCAGTATATGATGAGCAAACACCGTGAGGGTTGGAAGGCACATGCGCCTCTGATGGCGCAGATTCTGGTGAGGCTTTGGAAGGATGCGGAGATCCGCGAGGAGAACCTGCGCGAGGATCGTTTCGTGGTGTATTTTGCAAAGGATGGGGCTTTTTCCGAGAGCCGCAGTGCGCGTCAGGCCTATTCCGGTGGCGGGAGGCGATTGCTTGAGTTTTTGCTGCCCTTTGATCCGTCGATCGACAGCCTGCGTTTGGATCCGTGTGATCGCGAAAAACGGATGACGCTTGTTCGGGTGAACGTTCGCGATGCCATGACCGGACAAGTGCTTATGTGTGCGGGCAATGGAAGCGGATTTGACGCACTCCAAGCCGCCGGAACCACGAAGGTGGAAGCGGTTGGCCCGGATCAACTGAGCTTTGAGTCATGCGGAAATGACCCACAGTTTCTGATCCGTTGCCCGTCCTTTGAAGGCAGGGAATTGAAGCTGCAAGTTGAATTTGAGGTATAGCGGGTTTCGAATGCCCCGGATGAAGCGACAGCCCCCGATACCCATGAAACGCGATACCGATCCAGTCTCTGTCCGTTCCTCCGGGGCGGTGGCTGTTGGCGGGAGTCGGGAGGGCGGGAATGCTTTGGAGTTGTTGGTGGGGTTGGTGGCTGGCGCGGTGGCCGCCTTGATGCATGTGTGGATCGGTTTCCGTCTTGGAGCGACCCTGAGTCTTTGGGCCGCGTTGACCTTTGTTCTGGTGTCTTTCCTGGTCAGTTGGATCGCCTGCGGGGTTCGCAGAATGCCGACGGGTTGGATCGCTCGATGGCTTGCAATGGTCGGGCTGCTCGGACTGGGTGTGTGGGTGTCGGGTTTGGTTTACGGGGTGAACTGGGATGGGATGCTGGCACACAAGGAGTTCGTGGTTGCGCTGGATCGGGGCTGGAACCCGTTGGAGGATCCCTATCGTGACAAATCTTACCGGAAAGATAATTGGGATTGGGAGCTGTATGCGCAGTGGAGGGGATTGGCCAACGCGGGATTCGAAGTCCGGCATGGGTTTGTCCTGGGCGCGATTGCGGCAAAGGTTTCCGGCAATCCGGAGTCTGGCAAGTCGGTCCACCTCATGTATGCAATGATGGCTGCGTTTGCGGTTTGGCATTATTGGACCAAAATGGGCGTGAACGGATGGAGACGTATGCTGTATGCCGCGGCTTGTGTCTTGAATCCGGTTATGCTGGTTCAGTTGCCGACTTTCTGGCTGGATGGTCAGGTGGCGTCTTTGGTTGCCGCTGCTGTTTTTCTGGCGTTATCCGTCCGGGTGCGGGGAAGATGCTTGGAGTGGATCGCGCTGGTATTGGTGTTGATACTGCTCTCCAATAGCAAGCGTGCCGGGGGAGCCTTGTCGCTCTGGATTCTGGCTGGAGTGTTTTTGTCGCATGGAGCGTTGGTCTTCGACTGGATGCGGGCGCACCGGAAGGTTGCCTGGATTGGAGTTGTTCTTGCCTTCTTGGCCGCCGGTATCATGGGTGGGTCTGCTCCCGGACGGGATCGCATCGGGCGGGCGGAGCGCTATTTGGAGAGCATGGTTTCACTCCAGCGTATTGGAGAATGGGAGTGGGTGTCAGCGGCCCAGCGGAAAGGAATGCCAAAGCTCACACGATTGAACGGCATTGAGCAGTTCCTTGCCTCGAGTCTGTCGGAGTCGACCATGGTTCCGCAGGATGTGCACCTCAAGATGCCTCTTGCTTTTACTGCCCCTGAGCGCTCGGTGTTCTATCACGGATTTGCCGGACTGTGGTATGGCGGTTTCGGGCCGTGGTTTGGATTGGCGCTGCTTTTTGCGTTCGCGTTGTCGCTGATCGCCCCGCGTTTTTATTGGAAGGTGCCGGGTGGACCGGGTTTCTGGGCACTATGGTTGTGGGTGCCGCTTCTCATTATTCCCGGGATTTTTTCGCGATGGATCCCCTGGATGTGGCTGTTTCCGGTTTTGTGTGGAACCGGATTCGATTATCTCAAGCGCTCATCGACAGCAACTGGTGGTGAAATTCCCCGACCCGCATGGTGGTTATCCCATCGCTCTTTCTGGGTTCGGGGATTTGGTGCGGCAACTTTGATGATCCTTCTCCTGAACGCGGCGGTTGTGTGGGGGTTGAATGTGGCCGGACACGTCCGTTCGACCAGCATTCTCAATGAGCAGTTGAGGTTTTTGAAGGCCTATCCGGAGGTGGAATGGGACGTGCATTTCAAGGATTTTCCATCCAACCGGACATGGCTGGAGCATCTTGGGATTAAGTACAAGGCGGTTTCTGCTCCCTCGCGCGGCCAGTGGCAGCTCCGGCTCTACCGGACCACGACAACCATTGCCCTACCGAAGGGTATGGGCCCGGATGATGGGGATTCAGATGGCCCGATCCCCATCCGCTTGCGGGATTTGGCGGATGGATGGGATAAGCGGGGCAGGGGTGATCCTTCATGGCCATGGATTGGACCATCCTTGATCGAACCCGTGATAACACCCCAAAAAACTATTGGGCGTGAACGTCGGATCCGATCGGTTCAATCTGAATGACTTCGGGGTCGTAGTCCCCGATTCCCAGGCTTTTCGCGTAGTCGAACACCGGAGGAGGGGGGGCGACTGCCCGGAACCCGCTTGTGGCTCGGGCCCGGTTGATCCGGTCAAGGAACACGTAATCCAGCGCGACCGGGTTGGCACTGAGGAACAATTCTGGCGACGACCTGACGTAGTTTGCGTTGAAAAACGGGCCACCTATGAACTGGAGCTTCTCGAGACTGACCACCGAGAAAACCAGCCCCCGCCTGAGTTCGGGAATCGCTGCAATCTCCGCGATCGCCGCAGATGCCCCCATCGGGTTTTGCAGAAAACGGTATTGGTTGCTGACGTTCCAGAGTGTGGCGTTGGCCATTACTCCGTTGATTCCAAGTGCGGGGTGATCCGTGATGACTGGCAGGTTGATCCAGAAATCAACGTCCAACAACAGGGGGAGCGGTAGAAAGCTTTTACGGTTGTCGGTTTCGAGTGTGTTCCAGGAAAACAGGTCGTCCGTGACCGAGGCATACTCAAAACGCTCCGATGGAATCGGGCTGTCGTAATACCATTGTGGATCGAACAGATTTCCATCGAGGATGATTTTGACTGGGACTCCGGCATACGACGGTTCCGGATCATTCCGGTCCGATATGTAGCCGCTTTCCCACAATAACCTGAGGTCGAGATCGATGATGAAGATCTCGGAACGCTGGAATCCCTTTTCCTGCAGGATCTGAATGCACGCCTGAACGAGCGCGTGAGGGGTGGCGATTCCGGGACCCGAATGGGTGTAGACCTTGAGTCCGACCTTTCGTTTTTCTCCGGGAATGAGCGTTCTCCCCGATACCTTTTCGAAACGGGCGATCATGGGGCGGAGTGTCTCCAGGTAGTCATCCGCTTCAAAGCCGTCCAGTTCCCCCTGCCAAATATGATCGAGGGGAACTGTCGGGTTGCGGAAGGGAATCCGGGTCTCCTGGGCGACTGCGATTCCCGGGCCAATCGCGAGTCCGAAGAAAAGCACTATCTTCCAGAATACACATCGGACCTGATGATGAGCAAATCGCATATGGAGTAGATGATTCGGGATGATGGCCATGCGTTCAAACCAAATTAGCGAACAGTCCATTCCGAGCCCAGCTTGATCGGACCAGTTTCCCGTGACGGAGTCTGTGTCATGCGGTGGATCTTCTTATGTCGTCGCTGGCGTGAGCCGTGGATCAACCCGCCACAAAAGGCCAAATCCTGGGAATGAGGAATACGGATACCACGAAATACAGCAGGTTGAGCGGAGCTCCAATCCGCAGAAAGTCGGAGAACCGGTATCCACCCACTGAATACACATAAGTGTTGGTTTGATAACCGATCGGAGTTGAAAAACTGGCCGAGGACGCGATGCATACTGCGATGATGAAGGGGCGGGTTTCCACCCCCAGAGTGGCCGCAAGCGAAAGCGCGATCGGAATCATGATCACCACTGTTGCATTATTGGAGAGGATCTCGGTCAGGAGCGAGGTGGCAGCGTAGATGATCATGAGCGTGACCATGGGGCGCCAGGATTCCGATACCGCCCACGTGACTCCATCAATGAGCATCTGAACCATCCATGTTGTGGTTCCGGTAACGTCCAGCAGCATCCCTACTCCCAGCATCCCATAGATGAGCAGCAGCAGTCCCCATTCAACCGAAGAATAGCCTTCCTTCGGCTGGAGGCAACCGGTCAGGAAGATCAGGGCTACTCCGATGATGGTGGCGGCAGCGATCGGCATGATGTCAAAGGATGCGGCCAGAATGATGCCGGAC
>JAFGAQ010000419.1 GCA_016933595.1 Opitutales bacterium
GAACGCTTCACACGATCGGTGTGGCGGATGTCCTCTGCCTGATAAAGGAACACTATCTCTTCGGCGATATTGGTGGCGTGATCGCCGATTCGCTCAAGTGCTTTCGAGATGAAAATGAGCTCAATCAGGCTACCTGCCTTCGTAGGATCATCCATGATCCGCTCCGAGAACAGTGTATGATGCTCCCTGTGCATGTCGTCGATCTGTTTGTCCCGCATGGGGATGCCTGCAGCACGGGGAGCATCCTGATCGATCAGGCAACGCACCGCATCACGGACTTGTGCGAGAACGAGCGCACACATTTCCTTGATCCGGCCCGTGCTTCCGAAACGGGACTCGCCCACCAACCGCATCACCCGCTTGGCGATACCGGTCGCCTCATCCCCGATCCGCTCGAGTTCATGGCTGGCTTTCATCGCCACCATCACCAACCGCACATCCGACGCCACCGGAGCACGCAGCGAGATATACCGGGTGGCCTCAGCATCAATCCGGATCTCAAGTTCGTCGAGCTGGTCATCGTCACGGATCACGCGCTCGGCGGTGTCCATATCAAAGGACTCCAGAGCCTGGATGGTGTTGGATACGCTCTCAATCGCCAGTGTGGCCATGAGCAAAAGGTGGTCGCGCAACTCCTGAAGCTCCGCGTGATAAAATCGTTTCTGAATGTTCTGGGTCATAGGTGGACGGGGACTATCGGTAATGGCCTTGGCACTTAATTATCCCTTGTGTGATCACCCGAAACGCCCGGATACGTAGGCTTCGGTCTGAGGGTTGGATGGGTTCATGAAAACCTTCTGGGTTTCGTCGTACTCCACCAAGCGCCCAAGGTAGAAGAATGCCGTCCGATCCGACACGCGGGCCGCCTGTTGCATGTTGTGGGTAACGATCACGATCGTGTAGGATGCTTTCAGCTCATGGATGAGCTCCTCAATCTTGCCTGTGGCAATTGGATCCAGAGCCGAACACGGCTCATCCATCAGGAGAATCTCCGGACGATTGGCGATCGCACGGGCAATGCAGAGGCGCTGCATCTGACCGCCGGACAGGCTGAATGCACTGTCATGCAGGCGATCCTTCACCTCTCCCCAAAGCGCAGCTCCCCGCAAGCTCCGCTCAACGGTGTCGTCGAGTTCGGACTTCTTCTTCCGGCCGGCCACCCGCAGACTGTAAATCACGTTCTCGTAGATGGATTTCGGGAACGGATTGGATTTCTGAAACACCATACCGATCCGCTTTCTCAAGGAAATCACTTCAAGGTAGGGATCATAAATGCTATGACCGTTGATCAGGATGTCGCCTTCATGCCTCACCCCGTCGATCAGGTCATTCATCCGATTGATATTGCGCAACAAAGTGGACTTACCACATCCCGATGGTCCGATGAACGCCGTCACCTGCCGCTCGGGGATATCCATGTTGAGGTCAAACAATACCTGCGCGGTCTGATCGTAGAAGAAGTTGAAGTTGCTCACCCGGATGTAATCCATCCGAAGGGAAGGATCGGGTATTGCCTTCGTGGCATTGTATTCGACTCTTCCGGGGAGGGGATTGGCAACACGGTCCCGTGTTTCGGCTTTGGCGGTAGGTTCGGGCATGGGCGCGGTCATAATCATATCGAAAAGATTTCTGCGGGTTGGCAAGACTTCAGAAAGCACTGGCCATGTATTTGCGTTTGAGGTGATTCCGGATCAGGATGGCTCCGAGGTTGAGAACCACCACGAGGAGAATCAGCACCAAAGTTGTGGCGAAAACCATCGGCATCGCAGCCTCCGAATCGGGAGACTGGAATCCAAGGTCGTAGATGTGAAAGCCAAGGTGCATGAATTTTCGTTCGAGGTGGATGAAGGGAAAGATGCTGTCCACCGGGAGACTGGGAGCCAACGCCACCACCCCCACCAGAATCAGCGGGGCCACCTCACCGGCACCCCGCGCCATCGCGAGAATCAAACCAGTCAGAATCCCGGGTGCCGACGCCGGCAACACCAGCGTCTGGATGGTCTGCCATTTCGATGCCCCACAGGCCAACGCTCCTTGACGCACCCCACGCGAAACAGCCGCCAAAGCTTCCTCGGTTGAGACAATCACCACCGGCACCGTCATCAATGCCAATGTCAGGGAGGCCCACAACACTCCACCGGTTCCAAAAGTCGGGACACCCAATTCCACGTTTCTCGGGAAAAAGATCCGGTCAATGTTGCCGCCCATGAAATACACAAAGAACCCGAGTCCGAAGATACCAAACACAATCGACGGAACACCGGCCAAGTTGTTGACCGCAATCCGAACGGCCCGCACAAAGGGTCCCTGTTTGGCATACTCGCGAAGGTAGATCGCCGCCAACACTCCGAAAGGCGTGACAGCCAAGCTCATCAACAGAGTCATAACCACCGTACCGAAAAGCGACGGAAAAATCCCCCCTTCCGTGTTGGCCTCGCGGGGATAAGCAACCAGAAACTCCTTCGCGTGGTGCAGGAATTGGCCGATCTTATGAAGGGTGTTCATCTGGTTGGGCCAGAAATGATGCACAAAATCTCCCATCGCCTGACGGCGCTCCTCGCCAGTCGCCAAACGGAACAGCAGATGATGATCATTCTGCCTTTCCCGCATCTTCAGCGCCTCTGCGGCCAACGGTTCGTAGGCAGCCTGAAGCTGCCGGATACGCTCTCTCGTCTCCTCAAGATCCGCCTGCTGTGCGGGACTGAGTGTCTTATTACGCTCCAGGTAGCGCTCATCGAGCTGAAGATTCCGCATCCGGTGGTTGATCTTGCCGATCCTACCCTTCTCGATCTTGGTGATCGCGGCGCGGCGTTTATTCACCTCAACCATGATCTCACTGAAACGCCCGGGAAACGCGGGATCCGATGCCTCAATACGGGTCCCGTCCTTCAGCTCCAATGCGATCGGGTAGACCAGCGCATTTCCCCACTCCATCCGCTCAATATTTAAAACCCCCTCAGGGTATTGAACCGAATCAATGTCCCCTGCGTTGAAATACACATACGAGGCCCCATAGGTGTTGCGGTTTCCGACAAAAAGCTGTTTCTCCATGCGGACCAAGGGATCCGGGTGCGCAAGTTGTTCCGGTGTCAGGTTCCGCACATCGATCGGCTGCTGCTTGGTGATGACCCCCATTACGCTGGCACTGCCCCGGAATAGCGGTGCGCCGTCCTTCAAACGGATCTCAGCCACCGGCTTCGGCCAGAACACAGCCACACCGTTCCAAACGATGAAGCCCAACAACCCTACAATCATGAGAAGTCCCACAGCCAAGCCCATGGAGGTGAACCACACAAACATCTCACCGGGTGGGCGATCTTTCTGGGATGATGCAAACATATCAGGTCAATGTTAATTCTGGATATTGGATTCAGTAAGTTCCGGCCAACTGCCTATTCTACGGCACGGTAGCGCTCGCGCAGTTTCTGACGCAGGATCTCGGCAATCGTGTTCACCATGAAAGTCATCAAAAAGAGCAACAATGCACTCAGGAAAAGGGTTCGATAAAGCGTCCCGAGGTACGGAGCCTCCGGAAGCTCCACGGCAATATTGGCCGAGAGCGTTCGCATACCCGTGAATGGATTGAATTCCGTAACGGGCACATTCCCGGTCGCCATAACCACGATCATGGTCTCACCCACGGCGCGCCCCAGGCCGATCATCAGGGCGGAGAAAATCCCGGCGGATGCCGTCGGAACCACCACCCGCATAGTGGTCTGCCACCGGCTCGCCCCGAGCGCAAGCGAACCGGACCGGAAGGCATCCGGCACGTTGGTGAGTGCATCTTCCGATATGGTGAAGATAATCGGAATCACCGCAAAACCCATCACAAATCCGACCACGAATGCATTGCGCTGCTCAAAAGGAAGTCCCGTGAACTCCGGAAACCAAAGCCGGAAGTCCGCGGTCTGTAGCCCGGTATCCGGGTTGGTCACCACAAAAAACGTGCGCTCGATCACAGGCCCAAGCTCCCAACCCAACCAAGTGAAAGACAAAACCACCGGAATAACCAAAAGAAACTCATACCCCGGCTTGATCGCCAAACGGTAGCGATTCGGCAGCCGCCCCCAAGCCCATCCCATGAAAAAAGAGGACAAGGTCATACCGGTAACCGCAAACACCACGGATGGAACCGCATTGCTCACAATCGGGGCAAGCCACAGCGCAGCCAGAAATCCCAACACAACCGATGGCAGCGAGGCCATTATCTCCATCGTCGGCTTCACAAACCGCTTGAAAGATGGCAGGAGAAATTGAGATGTGTAAATGGCACCCAGCAAAGCGATGGGCACAGCGAAGATCAGTGCATAGACCGTCCCCTTCAGTGTCCCGATGATCAGCGGGACCAGCGACAGTTTTTTCTCGAAATCATCCCGTCCTCCGGTCGATTGCCACTCATAGGAGGGAGCAGCTTGACCTTCATACTGAATCTTGCCAAAATACGTTTTCCATCCGGCCACGGGATGCTTGTCTTCCATCCGGTAGGTGTGGAGTTTGTGATCCGTCGACAAAAACGCCATACGGTCGTAGCGCGGACCGATGATCGCATCCTTTATACTGAACGGTAAAATCTTCTCCCACCGGATGACCTCGGTCGTCATGTAGCGAAGGGAGGCAAAATCGCCCCTTCCTGTGAGAAAGGCCTTGTTCCTGAGACTGGGAGAATAGTAGGTCGCACCACCGCCCGCCAGAGCCGGGAACTTTTTGGTCTGGCCCCACAGTCGCATGTCACTGGCCGCGTCACGGTAGAGGCTCCACACCCGCATATCGCCGTTCACACCGGTGAACACAATCGACACATCTCCCAAAACAAAGTGCATGGATGCGATCCGAGGATCGGGCAGATCCTCAAAGGGACGAAACCGCTGACGCACATCAAACGCCCCATTCACAAACGGAATGTAGCAAACCGAACCATCGGCGTTGCCAACCACAATTGAATTGGCCTCCCAATTCACCAACACCGCCTGCGGTTCTCCACCCAACAGATGGGTCAAATCATAAGAGGCATCTTCCTTCAAAGGACCCAGCCCGAACAGCGTGCGGGACTGCGAAAGCGTGGCTGCATGAAGCTCTGCCCGTCCATCCACTTGTTGCACAGCAGCCACAAGCTTCCGCGTTCCGGTATCGCTCGCCGACGCATCCCCATACGCCAGGTGGGAGACGGCATATCCCGGCCGCCCGATCGGGAAAAGAGGTGTCCCCTGCACCTCGGATGTCACCAATCGCCCCCCTTCTTCCGGATAGGTGACGCCATAGACAATTTTTGCCACTTTGAACTGGCCGTCTTCGGTTCCAATGAGCAATTCATTGCCGCGCTCATTGTATTCCATTACAGAAATATTCGCAGCTTCCGGCAAACCAATGTCCATTCCGAACCACCCGCGGTGCCCCGGCTGATCCTCCGGACGGGTATCCAGAAAAAACAACTCCCCTGCGGAAGTCACAAAAAACGGCAACTCCCCGTATTCATCCACCCCAAAAACCGCAATGTCATCCGATGGGATGTCATACACCGCTTCCTCATCCACGGATGCCCCTCGGAACAAGGGGATCACCTGAATCCCGATAAATACAAAAATCAGGAACACCGCCGCAATGATCGCGAAACCTCCACCCTTAATGAAGTGGGTCATAAACCGATCCAGCATGAGCGTCGGCTTGGCCACCCGGAAGCGTTCCGGGATCTCTGGAGTGGATGTTATCGACATGGAAAACAAGTGTAGTCTTTACTCAATAAATTGGCGGGGTATCCGGTCCATCTGGAGATACCCCGCCGATTCCTTTCCGAAAACCGGCCCTTGCGGACCCGTCCGGACTATTCTATGAGGTTATTTGAGAGCGTCAACAGATGCCTTGGCGGCAGCGGCCGGCAAAGGATAGAATCCATCCTTCACAACCACTTCCTGCCCCTGCATCGAATTGATGTATCTGAGGAACTCGAAGGTCAAGGAATCCATCGCTTCGCGCGGATTCTTGTTCACGTAGATGTAGAGGAACCGTGCCAAAGGATACTCACCGGTCAGGCAGTTTTCCGCACTGGGTTCGGCCAATGCATCACCTTTCTTCAAAGCCAAAGGCAAAGCACGCACACCAGAGGTCAGGTAACCGATTCCGGAATAGCCGATACCAAAACGGTCAGCTGCAATGGATTGCACAACCGTGGATGAACCCGGCTGTTCCTGGTAACGGGAACCATCATAGTCTCCACCACCCAGGGCCACGTTTTTGAAGAAACCGTAGGTGCCGCTCACCGAATTACGTCCATAGAGCGAGAAAGGACGATTGTTCCAGTCGCCGCTCAATCCGGCTTCACCCCAGGTCTTGATCGGAGTGTGTCCAAGCTTGTAGGTGCTCGAGAAGATCGCGTCCACTTCTGGCAGCGAGAGTCCCTTGATCGGATTGTCCCGGTGCACGAACACCGCCAAAGCATCGATCGCCACCTTTACTTCAGTGGGGCGGTATCCATACTTTTCTTCGAAACGATCCATTTCCCCTCCGGTCATGGCACGGCTCATGGGTCCGAGCTGTGCGGTGCCTTCGATGAGAGCGGCTGGAGCAGTCGAGGATCCCGCGCCCTGCACCTGAATGTTCACATTCGGGTAGATCGCCCGGAAACCTTCAGCCCAAAGGAGCATCATGTTGTTGAGGGTGTCCGATCCGATCGAATTCAGGTTTCCGGAGATCCCGGAGACCGGCTTGTATTCAGGAAGGTCAGCATCGACCTGAACCTGCGAAAATACAGCTGTCGAGGCAAACAGGGCTGCCAACGCGATAGATACTGTCGTCTTTTTCATATGTTTTATTGGATGATGAAATGAATGTTCAAAGGATGACTAGAACTGCATGCGCACCCCTGTCAGGAAAGTGACCACTGAGCCTTCCTGATCAGACTCGTCCTTGTTTTCGGCAAACTCAACCCCGGCCATGAACTTCAGGTTGTCGCCCTGGATGTAGTAGTTGGCGCCGACATAGATCGCGGTGTACTCATTTCCCGCACCATAGAGGTTGTTCACCCGATCCGCGTAGCGGTTGTGCCCGAGGGACACGCCTTCATCACCATCGATGTACTGGTAGCGCACTACCCCCTGCAGCTTCTTCGGGATGAAATAGAAGGAAGGCATCACATAGAAGCCCTTCACGCTGCGTTCTTCAAAGTCTTCCGCCCAGTCGTATTCAAGGCTGATATTGAATCCTTCGTAACCCCATGCGGTACTCAACGAATACGCGTCCTGGAAATCGTAGTATCCGATCTCCTTGTCGCTGTGCAGGTAGTCTGCCCGGACCAACCCCTTGACGCCTTCGGCGATTTTGTCGGTCAGGTCATAGCTCAGACTCGCATTGAAAAGGTAGCTGTCCAGGTTCTTGGCCATCCGGTCAGTCGCTTCGCTCGTTCCGTTGAAGACGCCAGCGTAGTAGCTGAATCCGTTTGAACTTCCGCTGAAACGCAAGCCCATGGGCTTGCCACCATTCATCAAGCCGGACAAGCGACTGCGCTCAATCGTGAGGATACTCGCCGATGAGGTGTTTTCCTCATAACCAAACCGCGGCTTGTCCTTCCCGAAAGTGATCACCGCCTCAGGGCTGGTGGAATACGAAAGCAGAGCGGAATCCAGGTCCACCTTCGACACCGCATTCATTTCCACCTGAAAAGTGAAGGGCTCGTAGAGCTTACCCTGCACACCCAAACGAATACGCCGCGCTTCAAAAGTGCTGTAGTTGTTGGCTTCCTTGCCAGTGTTTGAATTGTCACCGGAAGCATAGGCAAATTGGCCCTGGATACGGCCACGGATCTTGAGTTGGCTGATGGTCGGCTTGTTCGGCGTAACCGTCACTCCCGATTTCTTTGCAATTTCGGCAGCCTCTTCCTTCGTCAACGTTCCTTTTGCCACCAACGCGTCCAGCAAGGCTTTGTCCGTTGCATTCAAAGAAGCCGCGGAAACAGCGACGCTTGCCAAAGCGATACCAAGCATCCTTAAGGTTTTGAGTTTCATTCTGTGTGCTTATCTAGTTTGTTGATCTATCCGATGGAACGGTGCTCCGGATTACAGTTCCGGAATCCCGTTCTTGTATGCACACCTTATACAGCTTTCATATGGCGTTTTAATGGCTTCCATGTTACATTTGTGTGACAAGCCGCACCGAACCACCACAGATTGGCAAATCCATCCGACAGATTCTTGCCGCTGAGCTGCACCCTGAAACACACCCGCTCCCTCGGCCCGATCGGCTCCACCACGAAGGCCTCGGCCTAACGGCCTCGCCACAAGGTTTTTATGAAAGAAGAGGTTTAACCACGAAATGCACTAAAACCACGAAAGAAGAATGTAACTCTCACAAAGGCTCCAAGGCACAAAGGAGGACGGCTGATCACCGGCTGTATTTCATCGGAATGCCGTTCTATGAGCCTGAATGACAAGCAATCATCCCAAGACTGATAATCTCATATCCCCCTTCCTTCGTGCTCGGAGCCCTTCGTGGTGAACATGTCTTCATTCAATCCTTTAGATCCTGTTCATCATGTCCCAAAAGGGGTGCTGCAGAACGACATTTAGTCCTCATCCATCGCCGGACCCATTCCCCTTTAGTGCATTTAGTGTCGTTCGTGGTTGGGAGTCTTTCTTCAAACCTGCTGCCCGAAGCTTGCGAGGGGCATCGTTGCCCGCGCACCGGATCTAAGTGAGCCCAACGGGCGAACATTGTTCAAGAAAGAGTGTTCAACATCGCTCGCTCCGTTCGGTCTAAGCCCTTCGGGCCACATACGTTTTTCTCCCGCAAAACAACATGACCATTTTTTGTATTATCTAAAAATGGTATTGACCATTTTCCGATATACACTAATTTGGTAACCATGAAGACAACACCGAGGCTGTATGATAATATCCTCGCCTCCCACCTCGCGGAATTCCGTCAGATGGCTTTTGTTAGCGGGCCAAGACAAACGGGAAAAACGACATCCTGCCGCCAATGCGCAAGCCATTACCTGAGCTGGGACATTCTTGAAGACCAAAGGGTTATCCTGAAAGGACCATCGTCCCTGGCTGATAGACTCGAATTGGACCGCCCACGATCCAATCGACCCATCGTGGTTCTTGACGAGCTCCATAAATACTCGAAATGGAAGAGCTTCCTCAAGGGTTTCTTTGACGGATATGGAGATAAGATCCAGATTCTCGTCACAGGAAGCTCTCGCCTTGATATCTATCGAAAA
>JAFGAQ010000420.1 GCA_016933595.1 Opitutales bacterium
AAGGACATCTGGCGTTCCCGCAAGGTGGTGAATGCGGTGTTTATGGACGACCGGGTCAAGGACTACATCGTTTCGATCATCCACGCCACCCGCGAGCCAGCCCATTACGGATTGAAGCTCAAGGACTACATCCTCAACGGTGCCTCGCCCCGCGGTACCATCTTCCTCACACTTGCCAGCAAAGCGAGTGCCTTCATCAACGGACGCGGATTTGTGACCCCCGAAGACATCAAAAACCAGGCGCTCGATGTGCTCCGCCACCGTGTTTCTGTTTCCTATGAGGCTGAAGCGGAAGGTATCACATCCGAAGACATCATCACCCAGATCCTGAATACACTGCCTGTTCCCTGACTGACAGCCCGGCAAAGCTGAGTGATGCAATCATGAAACCGGCCCACGACGAAACGGCGGAAAAAACCCGCGCGATTCTTCAGAAAGTTCGCCAGATCGAGATACGGACCAACCGTCTCGTGAACGATACGTTGGCGGGCGAGTACCATTCCGCCTTCAAAGGTCAAGGAATGAACTTCGACGAGGTTCGGGAATACCACACCGGAGACGAAGTCAGGAACATCGACTGGAACGTAACTGCCCGCATCGGCAAACCCTTTGTCAAGAAATTCGTCGAAGAACGCGAAACCACGATCCTGCTCATGATTGATGTGAGCGCATCCGGATTTTACGGATCCGGTGAACAAACCAAACGCGACCTTGCCGCTGAGGTGGGCAGCATGTTTGCTTACTCGGCCATCCGCAACAAGGACAAAGTCGGCCTCGTGCTTTTCTCGGATCGTGTTGAACACTTCCTGCCCCCGCAGAAAGGCAACAACCATGTCCTCCGGGTCATCCGCGACATCCTGTTCTTCGAGCCCAAGCACAAACGGACCAGCATCGCCGCTGCGCTCGACTACGCGAACCAGGTGCTCCACCGTAAAGCGATCATCCTGCTGATCTCGGACTTCTGCCTCAACGACCCGAGCGACGCGGCAATGGGTCGCCTCATGACCAAACTGGACCTGACCCACCACAAGCATGACCTGGTGGTGTTTTCTATTGGCGATCCAATCGAGCGGTCCATGCTGCCTTCCGGGCTGCTCATGGTCGAGGACATCGAAACCGGCGAGCAGATCCTACTGGATGCCCGCTCACCCTCCACGCTCGAACGCTACCGCGAACTCGCTATACGCGAAAACGAGCAACGGCGCAGTTTATTCCGCAAACGGGGAATAGACCTGATAGAACTCGAAACTGGACGTCCCTACATCAAGGACATCATCCGCTTTTTCAAAAACCGGGAAAGGCGACGCCGGAGGATCTGAGCTGGAGCGGCATCCATACCATTCGCTCCGTCCGTTTGCATAACGCATTTGAAATGAAGCCAATCCACACAGGCATCCGAAAAGGACCCATGCAATCCAGGGCCGATCTCCGGCACATAGCGTGCATGATTGGGAACCTTCGTGTGGTTGCGGGAGTCGCATGGCTCGCCGTGCTGTCCCTTCAAAACCCTGTGATCATGGCCAGCCCCGGAACTCCGCTGGCCGCCACACCCGTGATCGCAACGATTCAATTGCAGTCCCAGCCATCCCCTCAGCCGACCGGACAACCCCTGCTGCAGCAGCGATCGCTTCAGGAACAATTCCGCGAGGATATCTACGGCCAGGACGGAATGAAAGATCCGGTTTCGATCATCCCGCTTCCGCCGCGTTGGCCATGGATAGTCGCTGCTGCGGTCCCCATCATGCTCCTGTTTTTGTCTGTGATCCATCGCCTTCTCCGGAAGCACCGCAAACCCAAAGCCATTCACCGCACGCCACCGGATCAAACCGCGATTGAGGCCCTCCGCAAACTGAAGCCACTTGTGGAAAAAGCGGAAGGCCGGGCCTTTTCCTATCAGGCCTCCGAAATCATCCGAACCTATATCGAAGGGCGTTTCGCCATGCAGGCCCGCAACTGCACCACGCGCGAATTCCTGGAAGCGATGGTCAGGCAAAAGGATCCGCTGCTCGCAGGCCAAACGGACATTCTTTCTCGTTTCCTTTCGTTTTGCGACCTTGCCAAATACGCCAACCAGACCATGACACCCGACGAGCTCAACGAAATGTATGGAAGCGCGGAAGGTTTTATCGTGGCCACCCGCGCTCCGATTATTGCGGAATCCGCATCCGACAACCCGAACGCGCCCGCCTGAAACCATGCTGAGATTTGCCCACCCCGAATGGCTTTGGCTCCTCGCCCTGATTCCGGTTCTGGCGTGGCTGGGCGGTCGCGTGTCCCGATCCGGCGCCCTCCTCTTCCCGTCCACCCACCTCATCGCCGCTCTCGGGAAAAGACCTCGACGGACTGCACTCGGATTCAACCCGCGCCTGCGCCACCTGACCCTCATGGTCCTGATTCTGGCACTGGCAAGACCCCAGACCGGCCATGAGTTTTCGGAAATTCAGGCAAGCGGCATCGACATCGTGCTGGTCATCGACGTATCAACCTCGATGAATGCGATGGACTTCCAGATCGACGACAAACGGGTCCGCCGGATCGACGCCGTGAAGTTGGTGGTCGACCAGTTCATTGACGACCGGCCCAATGATCGGTTGGCATTGTTGATGTTCGCTTCCAAGCCTTACATGATGAGCCCGCTCACGCTGGACCATGCGTTCCTCACGGAAAGGCTCAGCCGTATCGAAACCGGCGTGATCGAAGATGGAACCGCCATCGGGACGGCTCTGGCCAGCGCGGTTAGAAGACTGCATGACCAGCCCTCAAAAAGCCGCATCGTAATCCTGCTGACAGATGGGGAAAACAACGCCGGAAAAATCAACCCGATCCAGGCGGCCGAAGTTGCGACCACACTCAAAATCAAAGTTTACACCATTGGCGCGGGATCACGGGGGCAGGCCCCCGTGCAGGTCACCGACGATTTTGGACGCACCCGCACCCTCATGATGAACGTCGATATTGACGAGGATGGCTTGACCCGCATCGCCAACCTGACGGGAGGCCGCTACTTCCGCGCTACTGACACGCAGGGCTTGAAAGACATCTATGCGGAGATCGACCGTCTGGAAACCACCACCCGCAAAGTGCAGGGATTCACCCTTTCCCAGGAGTATTTCCCGCATCTCCTCGGCTTGGCCTTGTTGCTCCTGGTGGGTGAAGTCGCCGCATCCCAAACCCGTTGGTTGAAACTGCCATGAACGAATCGAAACTCATCTGGCACTCACCCTGGGCTCTCTGGCTGATTCCACTGGCAATCGCCGCGATCGTTTTCTGCTACATCATCGGCAACAGGAAACGCTCCAGCATCCTGGGAAACCTGCTTCACCCCAACCTGATTCCCTTATTCACCGCACAAGTCAGCCCCCTGCTCCGCAGGCTCAAAGGCGCGCTCATTTTGCTTTCCGCGGTCTTCATCGTATTGTCTCTCGCCCGGCCGCAATGGGGCTACTACTGGGAGGAACGCCCACAGAAGACGGTGGATGTCCTGTTCGCAATCGACACATCCAAAAGCATGCTGACCCCCGACATTAGCCCGAACCGGCTGGTCAGGGCCAAACTGGCCATCGAAGAGTTGGTGAATAATCTGGACGGAGTTCGGGTCGGGTTGGTCCCTTTTGCGGGGGATGCCCTCCTGTGGTGCCCGTTGACCTACGACCGGGAAGCTTTCCTCAGCACACTCAAAGGACTCGACACTTCCATCATTCCAACACCTGGAACCAATATCGCATCGGCTCTGGATACCTCCCGGAAAGCCTTTGCCAGCGAAAAGGAATCCAGCCGTATTCTCGTGATTCTGTCGGATGGGGAAGACCTCGAAGGACAGACGCCCTATATTCTCCCGTCCATCATCAAGTCGGGATGGACCGTTCACACTGTTGGAATCGGAACCCCGCAAGGAGAATTGATTCCAGTCGAACGTCCGGATGGATCCTCGTTTTTCGTAACGGACCCATCTGGAAACGTGGTCAAATCCAAGCTCGACGAAGCCAGCCTGAGGGACATCGCGGTAAAAACCGGAGGAGCATACTATCCACTCGGGGCATTGGGTGAGGGCCTAAGATCGCTCTTTGATAATCACATCATCAATCAGGTTAAGGAACGGGATGAATCTCGACTCATGAAGATCCATGTCGACCGCTACTATTGGTTCGCATGCATTGCCGGGCTCCTGATGATTGCCGAGATTTTCCTTACCGACCGTCGCCGTGCGCCCGCCTCCGGCAAAGACATCCGGGCATCATCCAGGTCCGCTTTGCGTTCCATGGCTATCTTTTTGCTCCCCGTTCTTTTGGCCGGAATCCCATCCGATCTCGAAGCCTCAGTCCCGAGGGCGGCTCAGTCCGCTTTCGAAAAGAAGGACTACCAGTCTGCCTCCAAACTCTATGGAGAAGCATCCAAAGCCAATCCGAACCGGATCGACCACACTTACAACAAAGGGGTGGCAAGTTTGTTTGGCAACGATGTGGATGGCGCGATTGGGGCGTTCCGGAAAGCCATTGACTCGGGGGATGTCGAAGTCCAGCGGTCCGCATACTACAACCTCGGCAACAGCCTGGTTCACAAAGGGTTCAACCTGTTGGAAGAAAACCCGCAGAAGGCACTCGAAGAATGGGAAGGATCCGTATCCAATTTCGAAAGCGCCCTCTCCCTTGATCCCGCCAATGAATCGGCGGCACACAACCTTGATTTGGTCCGGCGACTGATCGAGAAACTCAGGGAGATCCTCAAACAGCAACAACAACAGCAGCAACAAAACCAGGACGGGCAGGACCAACAGGATCAGCAACAGGAGGGAGAAGATGGGTCCGAAGGACAATCCGGGCAGGACCAACAGCCTCAGGACCAAAAATCCGATTCGCCCGAGTCCAAGGAAAACGAAGACCAACAAAAGGATCAGCAACAGGAATCCGGAGAGGATCAGCAGAATCAGGAATCCCAGGAGGAGAAAAAGGAGCAATCCGACCAAAAGCAGCAGCAGGAACAAAAACCGGAACCAAACGAACAAGAACAGCCCAAACCCGATTCCGGTGAACAGAAAGACCTGAAGCAGGATGCGAACGAGAACCCGCCCCCTCCCGAGCAAAAACCCAATCAGCCGGTGCCGGAGGCAACAGACGAAGAGAGCCTTCAGGAGGCGCTTCTCCTGCTTGAGTCTTTGAAAGGCGAGGATGGAGATTTTGCCGACTACCATTTCCGAACCCTCCCCCCAGAGGAAAACCTGAGTGATCAACGCGACTGGTAGTTGCCTTTACCGGAAAACCCTTCTTTCAATAAGCGCAAATGATGTCCCCTGTTCGATACTTTCTCTGCTGGATAGGCTTTCTGGCCTTAGGCTGCATTGCCCATGCACAGGATGTTGTCGTAGAAGCATTCCTGGATGCGAGCGAAATCAGCCTGGGCGAGTCGACCCGGATCAGTATCCGCATCAACAGCAACACAGAAGCCGACATCTCGATTCCTCACATTCCGGACGTTACCGTCCGCCATGCGGGAGTGAGTCGCAGCACAACCATCATCAACGGAGTCGTGTCCACACGCAACACCCATTCCTACCTTTTGACTCCTGAAAAACCCGGCACTCACACGATACCACCCTTCACCGTTTCGATCAAACGCAAGGAACACAAGACCCAGCCGCTCACACTGTCAGTCCTCCCTTCCTCCCAAAAGCGTGACACGGAGCTCGAAGGCATTGCCTTTATCCAGATCGGAATGGAGAAAAACGCCCTCTATGTCGGTGAAAAAACCAGGGTCCGGCTCAACCTTTTCACCCTCATGACCGCAAGGATCGAACAGATCCGGTCCATCCCGGAGATCTCAAACGATGCGGTCATGCTTAACCCGTTGGGAAACTCTCCCCAGCAGGCCACCACCGAAATAGAAGGTAAGCGCTATCAGGTGTTTTCATGGGAGACCACTTTGACAGCCCTCAAGCGGGGACTCACCACCCTCGAAGCCAGCGCGGAAATCGATGTGCTCACCCCTACTCAGCGCAGATCCCAGGGGTTTCCACAAAGCCTCTTCGACGATGACTTCTTCGGCACAACCTATACCAGAACTCCGCTGCGGGTCTTCTCCAACACAATCGAGCTCGACATCCGACCAATTCCGCCGGCACCCGAAGGAAAAGTGTTTTCCGGAGCGATCGGCAAATTCGGTTTCACAGTGGAAGCAAGTCCAACCGAACTCACTGCCGGTGATCCCATTACGCTGACCTTGAAAGTCACGGGTACGGGAAACTTCGACCGAGTGTTCCACGATGGTCTCACGGCTTCGGACGGATGGAAGATCTATTCACCTCAGAGCACCTTCACGCCATCGGAAAAAATGCCGCTGTCCGGCGAGAAAGTGTTCCGCCAAGCGATCATCCCGACGGATCCCCGGATTACCACGATACCCACACTCTCCTTCACCTATTTCGATCCCGACAAACAGGACTTCGTGACCATCGAAAACAAGCCGATTCCTATCCAGGTGAAGGCGGCTCCAGGACAGGTGATTGAAAGCCCCACCGTAAACCCGGCATCCGATCCCGAGTCAGGCGACAACCCACCAGACCCCTCCACCCGATTGGTCGATCTGGCCGTTTCGCTGGACCGGGCCTATTCGTCCTACAAACCCGTTACCTATTCGGTCTGGTTTTGGGTGCTGATGCTGATCCCCATTCTCGTCGTTCCGCTTGCCACCTATGTCCCTCCTGCGATCATCGGGAGGCTGCGCGGCCCCGACAACCGCAAAAAGAAGACGATGCTCCACCTCGAAAAAGAGATGGAAAAAGCACTCCAGAGCAAAAACAAGACCGCATACCTCGAAGCGGCATCCGCTTACAGCTGCCAGATTCTAGCTGAAAAGTGGAAAGTCTCCCCTCTTTCCATCACCACTGCGGACATCAAGTTCAGGTGTGGGAACCGGTATCCCGGCATCCTCACGCTCTTTACCAATCGCGAGGTTCTCCACTATGCCGGGATGCCGGAACGGGATCTCGACATGAACGCATTGCATCAGGGACTTCAGTCCGAATGGCAAACCCTCCAATCCATCTGACGTCATGCTCCGTATTGTGTCCATTTTGCTGCTAGCGGCTCTCGCATCAACAACCACCCTTGATGCCTCCGCCAAGAACGACGAACTGCGAGGTGCGCTGGAATCCGCGAACCAGGCCTACTCCGACGGTCAATACGACAGAGCTCTGGCCATCTACAACCGGATTATGAATGAACGGGGACCATCACCCAATCTTCTCAAAAACGCAGGGAATACCTACTTCCGCATGGGCGATTACCCACGGGCCCTTCTCCACTACAAACGCGCTCAATTGCTGCGTCCGAACCATCCGGACATCGTCAACAACATCCGGGTTACCCGCGAAATGCTCGGGCTCGAGGCTCCACCCGCCCATCCGACAAAGCTCATCACAAGTTTTCTGAACGCCAGCGAATGGGCTTGGTTTGCATGGGTTTGTGTAACGATCGCCTTCCTGATCTGGTTTCCGGTGCGGGTTCTGGTAAAAAACCGGCCAATACTTGCGAATCTGTTAAGGACTCCCGCCATGCGTGCGATTCCTGTTCTGTGCGTGATGCTAGCTATCGGTGCTTTCGGGGCTTCCTACATGGAAACGCTAAGCCTCAGCCACGCAATCGTGCTTCGTCAGGACGCCAGCGTAAAGGTATCCCCTTTCCCAAACGCGCAGGACCGGGCCCAAATAAAGGCTGGCGAACGCATTCATTTGGGGGCCTCACACGGTAACTACCACTCCATCCGTTTGTCAGACGGGACCACCGGCTGGATTGCCGCATCCGACTTTGAGTCGATCATGCCCTCCTCGTGATTGAGGCATGAACGATCAGCCGCTTACCAGCGCCCCCCGGGTTGCGTCGTAAGGATCGACCGCGATTCAATATCAATGGAGCGGGT
>JAFGAQ010000421.1 GCA_016933595.1 Opitutales bacterium
CTCAGTCGTTTAGAAACTCAACGACCTTGCGGTGCAACACCTTGTTGGAGGCAATGATGGAGTTTCCGCCGCAGGAAGGATCGTTACCTTCCCAGTCCGTGATTGCGCCTCCTGCTCCCTTGATGATCGGGAGCATGGCCATAAAGTCCCAAGGGGCTACGATTGGGTCGATCATGATGTCTGCCCACCCGGAGGCGAGCATCATATAGCCGTAGCAGTCCCCCCATGTCCTGTAGAGCTTCACCTTCTGAACAAACTTGTTCCAGCGGGCTTCTCCTTTGTAACGGCCGGGGTTGAGGGGATCGGTGGTTAGGAGGATGGCATCCTCAAGTTTCTGGGTTTTGCGGACCGTCACCACCTGTTCATTAAGCCAGGTTGTTTCGCCGTCGCCAATGAGGAGCTTATTGAGAACCGGCTGATGTACCATGCCAACGATGGGCTGATCCTTGTGTTTTAGGCAGACCACCGTGCCGAAGAGAGGAACCCCGGCAGTGAATGTCTTGGTGCCATCAATGGGATCGATGATCCACACGTAGTCAGCGTCCTCGTTCTCGTTGCCAAATTCCTCGCCGATGATGCCGTGTTTGGGATAGCGGTTTTTGATCAGACGGCGGATGAGACTTTCGGCTTCCCGGTCCGCGACCGTTACGGGAGTCTCATCGGCTTTCCATTCGGTCGAGATATTCTTCTCACCGAAGTAGCTGTTGATGAGAGTGCCACTTTTCATCGCCAGAATTTTGGCGAATTCCATATACTCTGAGTATTTGCTCATAATGCTGGGTGCTTGGGTCCGCGGGTGTGTTGAGAAAAAAGACTCTTCTGTTTCAGGCCAGACGGCATGGCATCAATGCGGCATCTTTCATCCCGTGAATGATTTTCTTGTCGGCTGGACAGAATGTCGAGAGGATTCCCTGCGCCGACGCTTTTCCGGATTTTATGAAATAGTAGGGACAAAGCCTGACCCGTCCCTCCATGACCTGGATTTCGCCATCGTCTGAATAGACCGGATGAGCGATTCTTCGCGGTTTGAGGTATTGCTGCAGGACGTAGAAGGACCCCTCCGGATTGCTGACGGCTTGTTGTATGGCAGCAGTCCACTCCTCCCGGGAGACATCGGACCCGAGGACAACGCTTCTTGCGCCCCAAGCGGTTTCGTGGAACCCGCTGATCTTGAGGATGAGGTCCCGCTCCTTTTTGGAAGCGGCACCGAGTTGCATCCAGTCGCGGATTGGCCGTCCTTCAACCTGAGGCGCATCGAGAAAAGCACAGGGCGGAACGGGGGTGGGATCGACGATCCAGGTGTGCGGAATGATCCGCTTGAGCACCCGAAAATCCGATTTTCCGAGGTTTTCTCTCCAGAACGGTTCCAGAACCGGGTGGTGAAACAAGCCGAGCGCCATCTTTTCCTCCTGAAACGGGCGCATCGGGGGAGTGATCTCGATCTCTCCGGCATCCCAAGCCTCCAGTATGTGGTCAAAAGTAGCGATGTTGGAGGCATCGAACATCTCCCAGAACCGGTAGATGACGTCGACCTTCTGCAGGTTGCCCTCCAATGGCACGCACAAGGTGTTATCGATCGGGATCAGGTCGTTCGGATGATACACGAATACCCGCCGACCCATGCGTTGGAGTTGGGATGCCAGCCACTCCATTTCGGGCCGGTAGGTTGCGGACTCGTCGCTTACGAGAATGGCAACAAAGGGGAAATTGCGTTCCGGGCTATCTCCCGCGATGGCCTCGTAGAATGCACGGATCATGCCTTCTTCCGATCCAACGATGTCGGACGAAGACTCGCCGGAAGATCCAGAGGTGGAATACAGACCGTTGAGAAACGATGTTAGGCCAATGCCGCCGGGAACAGAATCCAGCTCAGTGAGCGCGAACCCATGATCGGTGATGAGCAGGTCCGGGCGTAGCACGGCGGGGATCCGGCCCTTCAGCCGGACGTGGCGCTCGTGCTCAATGAGCGCCGTTGGCTTGCCTCTGTCGAGATAGGAGGCCACCCACGGAGCCTTGAGCGGTTGGTTGCGCAGGAGGTTCTTGTCCTGCCACGAGCGGGTGTAGAGGTTCTCAAGCGCCTGATGAAACGCCAGGCATGCCTGTCCAATGGCTTCAATCTCAAGGATCTGATCAGCCGAAAGCGCCCATGCCTTTGGCGAGATACGCCAAGTCTTCGATTCGAAGAGGGAGGTTTCTTCGAAGGCTTGCTTGAGTCTGATATACTCCTGCATGGCGTGGAAAAATGGGAAACACCCAGAACATGAATGAAACCCCACCATGGCCAGCTTATTTTTTCCA
>JAFGAQ010000422.1 GCA_016933595.1 Opitutales bacterium
CGATCGCGGTGTCTTGCCAATTGAGGCCGTCCGCAGAGGTGCGCATACGTGATGCTCCAAATTCGAAAAATCGACCTTTGTAATAAAACAGCCGGGCCTGAGGCGAGAGGTCTGTGGTTTGCACCTCCCAATCTCGAAGATCATTCGAGCTTAGCCGAAAGGCCTGTTGATTGCGATCACTTGCAAAAACCACCCATTCCGCTCCGGTGTGAAAAACTCCGGTTAAGACATCTTGATGGATGCTGTGGTTGAGCGGCAATTCCACCTCCGTCCAGGATGAACCGTCCGGTGACACATACAAGGCATCTCCGCCCCAAGCCACAAAATGTCCAGCGATGTGATCCACCCGATTGACGGGCTTCGTCACCCCTTCGATCGGATAGGGAACCCAATCATTGCCGTACAAAAGCGCGCTCAAGAAGAACAGGAGACAAGGTAGTGCTCTTTTCATGATAGGTGAGTGAATCGATGGAGGTGAAGCATCACGATAGCTTTGCCCAACGTAGGTCACGTTGAGGATGCACTGAAAGAGGAATACGTAAGGAATGAAATGAAACCAATTGAACCCTATGCCGGTGCTTAGGGGGATGTAAAGTCATTACTCTTTTTGCGTTCCACACAAAAGGGTGTGCAACAATCCACAAAGCCTTCAATGGAAGGCGCATTTGTCGCAGAGTGTCGTTGGCGGAAAGAGTGAGCTCTCCGGATAATGGATGGTTTTAACTGGATTGCGGAAGAAAAACTCAATCACTGATGGCTCAAAGGGCTCCAAGGGTGCCATAGAAACCACTCAACCGTTGATAAAGATGATGGACATTGATATGGAGCGATCCTGGATCAATTGAAGGGTAGGTCCGCATTCATGACGGCTACCTTTGGTTTGAGCAGGTAGCGGCCGATGAAGTCCCGGATTTCTTCTTTGGTGATGGATTGAATGCCATCCTGATACTCCTGGAAGGGAACCAGTTGACGGTTCATGTCGAAATAGGAGTCGGCGATGTGAGCAGTGCCGGATGCGGTTTCGAGGGAGCGGGAGTAGTCGAAGAGGAGGTTTGACCTTGAGATCTCGAGGAGGTCATCCGGGATCGAACGGGTCAGGGTTTCGATGGCAGCAAGGGAGGCGTCGTATGCGGTTTTGACATTGGATCGGTCCAGTAGTGTGAAAATGCTGTGATAGCCCGATCCGCAGAATGTCTGGTATTGCATCCAGATGGAGTAGCACAGACCGAGGTTCTCGCGGATGTGTTCGAAGAGAACCGAGTGCATGCCGCCTCCGATGAGGTTGGTTGCGAGATCGGGGCCGAAGCGGAGTGCGCGCATCTCAAGGTCGGAAACCGACGGGAAGATCATGAGCAAGAGGGATTGCTTGGACTTCGGGTTGTCGATTTGGAAATGCTCGGTTTTGAACTCGCAAACCGGTTCAACGGTCGTGGGCCGGGCTGCTTGTGGCGCAGCAGGAACGATCGATGATGAGAAGAGTTCATCGACCCTGGATTCCGGTAAGTCACCGGTGATCGCGAAAAGGGTGTTTTCGGGGGTATACCAGCGTTTGCGGAAAGCCCACATATCCTCAATTCCAAGTTGGGAAACGGATTCGGGTGTTCCGATGACCGGATGGGCTGCCTGCCCCCATGTGTCCCAACCAATGCGCTTCATTGCCCATGAGATCGGGTTGTCTTCGGAGGTCTGGAGTTCCTCGGTGATGACACTTCTTTCCTTTTCGATTTCTTCATCCGGCATCCGGGCTCTGAAGAAAAGATCGAAAAAGATATCGGCAGCTTCTTTATCCTTGCGGGGGAGGCTGGTGAGGTGGAAGACGGTGCGTTCCCGGGAAGTGTAGGCGTTGACGTCCCCCAGCTCGGCGAATTTCCGGTTAATCTCCGTGTAGTCGCGCGTTTCCGTTCCTTTGAAGAACATGTGCTCGAGGAAGTGGGCGACTCCAAATTGTCCAGGAGTGGTTTCGCGGGTGCTGCCAGCGTTTACCACTGCGCGGATGTTGAAAGTCTGTGCTCCCGGCTTTGGAATGAAAAGGGTGTTCCATCCATTGATGGTCTTGAATCGATAGGGATTGGACATGGTATGTGATGCGGGAGTCAGTTATTGGTGAAATAGGCGAAGCCTTTGAGGTAGAACGTCTCGGGAACACATGGAACCACGGGATGGTCTTTGGCTTGGTAAAACGCGTGGGATTCGATCAGCTCGCGATGGGTGTCGAGGGATGCTTCAAACGCGATCGAGCGGAGCAAGTCGGCTGAAATGTGATGGGAGCAACTGTAGGTCAGGAGGTGTCCGCCGGGTTTGAGCAGTTTGAGTGCGCGGACGTGGAGTTCCTTGTATCCGCGTATTGCCGCATCCACGGTGTGCCGGTTCTTTGTGAACGACGGCGGGTCGAGAATGATAACGTCGAAGGGCTCCTGTGCCACGTCCGGTTGGCCGGATGATGCGTTGCGGAGCCAGTCAAATACGTTGGTTTGGATAAACTCGCAACGGGAGTCCACTCCGTTGGTTTTGGCATTGAGAGCGGCGAGCCTTACGGCATCGGCACTTTGGTCGAGGCCGATCACGGAGCGGGTGTTTTCGCAGGCGGCTGCGGTGAGGCTGAAGCCGCCGATGTAGGAGAAGCAGTCCAGCACACGGGCTTCCGGGTGTGCCGCGATGATGGGTTTCGACAGCTCATGGTTTTCGATCTGGTCGAGGTAGAGTCCGGTTTTGTTCCCGTTCATGAGGTCCAGGTGGTAGGTGAGGCCTGCGAGCTTCACCGTGAATTGGGTGAGTGCCTCTTCGCTGAGGGAGGACTCATGGATGTGGCGGATTTCGGGCAGCCCCTCGAAACGGCGGTTGGATACATCGTTGCGCTCGATGAGGATGGATGGAGCGATCACGGATCGGATCGCCTGAATAATCGAGTCCTTCATCCGTTCCATACCGAGAGACGATATCTGGAAAAGAACCGCATCGTCGTAACGGTCGATGATGAGACCGCTCAGTCCATCGCTTTCGGAGTTGACGAGGCGTATGACGTTGCGTCCGGGGTAGCAAAGTTGCCTATAGTCGATCGCCTTTTGGATGCGCCATGCGAGCCAGTCCGAATCAATTGGGGCATCTTCCCTGCGCACAATTCGAATGCGGATCTTGGAGTCGGGATGGTAAAATCCGACCCCGATCACGTCGCTTCTGGGCCCCACGACTCGCACCTGATCCCCGGCTTCGATGCCGGCATCCCCGCTTGCGATCGATTTCGAGTAGACCCATGGGTGCCCGGCCCGGATCCGGGCGATTTCAGCGGGGTTGAGCGTGATTGTTTTGAGCTTGTGCATGGTGCTTCAGTAGGAAAATCGGACGTTCTATGCGGATGATCGCTTAACGCACCCTCTTTGATCCTGCGAGCCTGAATCCTGCTTTTTCTATCAGTGCGCGGATTTGTTCCTCATCGGGGGTGGCGGGTGTTGTTGCGTGGACGCGCCCGGATTCCACATCAATTTCCACTGACGACCACCCTGCTTGAGACTCGAGCGCCTCACGGACCTTGCGGGCGCAGTTCTTGCAGGACATGCCTTCCACAAGAAGCTCCCATTGAATGAACTGCGACGGGGAGGATCTGGGTGTTTCGGATGATCCTTTGCGAAAGGCGTTCACCAGCAAGGGTCCATAGAGGCAGGCAAGAAGTAAAACAGAAAACACAATTCCCGTCGTCGTCAGAGTCCGTGTTCCGTGCATGGAGTGGGACGTGGAAACCGCAGCATGGATCCATGGTGTGTGGTCCATTACCCATGCGGCTGACAACGCCACAAGGATGAGACTTGTGAGGTAGACAAAGGTATTTTTTAGTCCCAGAAACCCGGATATGGTGACAAGGTTAACGACACTGGTGGCCGGTCCGCAAACCAGGAAGATCAGGGCGGCTCCCGGGCTGAATCCCGCTCCAATCAGCATGACCGCAATCGGAATCGAGCCGGTGGAGCATACGTAGATCGGAACTGCCACCGCTATAACGAAAAGATAGCTCAGCCAAGTTGATCCGAATAAGCTCATCGAGTGGGAATCCGGTAGGAAAACCGCGATGAACGCTGCTGCGAGCATGCCCCATGAGAGTGTTTTGCGCAGTTCTGAAGGGATTTCGATGAGTCCGTAGGATACTGCGGATCGGATGACTTGAGAAAAGGATCGGGATGAGTCTGGTCGATGAGTTGGTTGAGTGGAAGGTTCGGTCGAACGGGTCTCCTCAATCTCTGAGCTTGATGAAAACAGACTGACCAAGGTGCCGCTCAGGATACCTGATACGAAAGCGACGATAACCCTTACCAACGCGAACACTCCACCCATCATTCCAGCTGTTGCGACAATGGAGTCCACTCCCGTCTGGGGGGTCGATGCAAGGAAGGCTGCGGTTGGCCCCGCGCCTGCGCCGGATTTGCGTAATTGGGCGGCTACCGGCAATACACCACAAGAGCAGATGGGAAGTGGCACGCCGAGTAGGGTGGCTTTGATACTCTTCCATATTCCGGTTCCACCCAAGTGCCGGATGACCCATTCTTTTGACAGAAAGACATGGGTTAGTCC